>NZ_JABAIL010000001.1:900000-1172445 GCF_012641475.1 Flammeovirga agarivorans
ATTGTTGCAATTATATACAGATCTGTAAGTTGGTGCTCACTGGATAGTTTTTCAGCCTCCATGAAAAAGTGTTGAGCACTTTTAGGTTCGTCTAGATCTAAGTACATAAAGCCAATATTAATTAGCGAAATACCTTCATACTCCCACATTTTTAGAGTATGTGAGAGCTCTTGCGCCTTTGTGAAGATATCTTTGGCTTCTACAAAATTATGACTTGCTCTATAGGTGGCCCCAAGATCAAGGTAAAGTTCTATCTTTCTCGCTTCTTCTAAATTCTTTTCAGCAATAATGATTGCCTTCTTATGGTAATCAATAGCTTGATCAAAAGTAGAAAACTCACGAAACAAAATGGCTTTGGTATTGTATGCTTGAAGAAGTGCGTTCTCATCATTAATCTTACGAGCAAGCTTGATAGCCTTATTAGCAAGCATCAATGGTTTACTCTGATGATGAGGATTCTTCTTTTGTTCCATTAATGCTGTTGAAGTAAGAAAAGTAACCTTTTCTGTATCATCATTCATTAAATTCAATTGTTCATCACTTTGTTGTTGATGTGCATAAACAGAATTGATGATGAAAAATAACAGTATTAGTATAGATGTATTAGTCCTAAAATGTAATGTATTACCCAAGTTAGTTGATCTTTAAATGTATTTAGTCTGTTTAGAATCGATGGTTTCGTCGTAGTTAATTCATCAAAAAGTTTCTTACAAACTATGGTTTAATCTATTTTCAGATTACTAAGAACAAAGATGTAACCAATTTTTTATAATCAGGTGTCCTACCCCCTCAGTAACCTCTGGGTGGAATTGTACTCCATACCATGGTTTTTGCTTATGTTTCATACATTCATTATCACAACTATTGGATTCTGCTAACTTTATAAACCCATTGGGGAGAGAAACACTTTCACAGTGATCTTCTTGAAAAAGAGCATTTTGATCTATACCATTAAATATCGGATCTTCTGGGATAAGCTGATGTATTGTTTCCTCAGCTCTAGCTTCTGTGGTTAGGGATACCTTTCCACCGTCAAGTAATCCTAACATCTGATGACCAAAGCAAATACCAAATACAGGAACATTAATATCTCTTAAGAATGATAGTTTTTCTAGATATGGCTGATTATCCACTTTGGAAAGGAGGATAGGTGCACCACTGATCAATATTTTTTTTGCTTGCTGGTAATGAATAGGAAGAAGTTCATCGAGTTTTCTAATCACCCAAGGTAAATTTTCAGCTTCAAGTATTTCAGCTATGTGTATTGTTTTTGTACTTCCACAATCAATGATTAAGTGATATTCTTCCATTTTCATATTCCTAGTTAAAAAATAAAGCAGCTGTATATTAATAAATACAGCTGCTTTTTGAAAGTCATTTGATGATAATGCTATTATAACTGGTTAAAATCTGTCGATCTTTATGTGACAATAAGGTTTCTTCTGATGTTTGAAATAATACATTTGATGGTATTCTTCTGCATCCCAGAAAGTATCTGCCATAGTTACTTTTGTAGCTACTTTAAATCCTTTTTCCTTTAATTCATTAATTAATTTCTCAGCGATGTCTTTTTGATATTGATTCATATAAAAGACTTCTGATCTATATTGTGTTCCTACATCTGGCCCCTGACGGTTCACTTGAGTAGGGTCATGTATTTCAAAGAATAACCTTGCTAACTCTTCATAAGAAACCTTGTTAGGGTCATAAGTAACTTTAAGTGCTTCAGCATGGCCGGTATCTGTGTAACATACTTCTTTATAGGAAGGGTTATTTTTCTTTCCTCCGGTATATCCAACAGAAGTAGAGGTAACACCAGGAAGTTCAGCAAAGAAGTATTCTACCCCCCAAAAACATCCTCCTGCAAAGATGGCAACATTTTCTTCTTTCTTATCTGCTTCCGCCGTAGGTGTAAAGTTTAAAGAAACTGAATTGACACAATGTCTAACGTTTTTATCTGTTAGTCGTTCCCCTTCAAAAACATGCCCTAAGTGTGCATCACAATTAGCACATAATATCTCCGTTCTTCGACCGTCTTTATCTGTTTCTCTTTTAATGGCTCCTTCAATTTCATCATCAAAGGCAGGCCAACCACAGTGTGCATCAAATTTATCATCAGACTTATACAATGGAGCATTACAACGCTTACATGTATATATACCGTCTTCAAAATGTTCATCATATATGCCTGTTCCCGGACGTTCAGTTCCTTTATTGACAATGACATATTTTTCGAATTCATTTAATGAATTCCAAGTAGATTTATCTTTCATATCTTGAGCTAATATTGATACCGAACTAATGAGTAGTAATGTAAGTAATTTGATAAGTGTTTTCATAGGTGTAATGTTTTGTGATAATGTATTTTTATCTTAATAATGTTACAATTTTAAGGAAGTCTACATTATCCAAATGTGGCATAGTTCACATTTGTTTTAAATCCATTTGATTTTAACACTATTTATACCCTAAAGCATCAACCTAAATAACAGGTTGTAGGTGCAAACATCAATAAATAGATTTTTGATAAAATAAAAAAGCCATGCTGAAAGAATCAACATGGCTTTAATATTTTTATTCAGAATAACAGAGGATTATTCTGCTCCTAATTCTACTAATTTGAAACCTTGACCGTGAACATTTACGATACGTAAATTATCGTCAGGTTTTAAGAATTTTCTAAGCTTTGTGATATAAACGTCCATACTTCTTGAGTTGAAGTAGTTATCGTCTAACCAAATTTTCTTTAATGCTAATGATCTGTCCATAATTTCATTTTTATGGATAGCCAATAAACGCAATAAAGCAGATTCTTTTGAAGTTAATCTTTGCTCAGAACCGTCTTCATTGTATTTCAACATTTGAGCGTTGAAATCGAATGTAAATTTACCAATTTCGAAAATAGTTTGTTTCTCTTTCGAATCAGTTTTACTTTTAGTTCTACGAAGAATAGAAGTAATACGCGCTAAAAGCTCTTCCATACTGAAAGGCTTAGTGATGTAATCATCAGCACCCACTTCAAATCCTCTAAGAGTATCTTCTTTCATTGACTTTGCAGTAAGGAAGAAGATAGGAATATCAACATCTGATTTACGGATACGTTCAGCTAATGTATAACCATCCATTTTAGGCATCATAACATCAAAAATACATAAGTCATGATCGCCGTCTTGGTAGGCTCTTAATGCTTCTTCCCCGTCTTGTGCACGAGTAACTTCAAAGTTTTTAACTTCTAAATACTCTGTTAATAACATTCCTAAATTAGGATCATCCTCTGCAAGTAAAATTCTAGTTTTATCCATTTTCAGATATTGGTAGTTGTATTATAAATTCACTTCCTTTGCCGAGCTCACTCTTGCATTTAATATTACCTTTGTGTGCTTCGACGATATTTTTCACATAACTTAAACCTAAACCGAATCCTTTTACATTGTGTACATTTCCTGTAGGGACTCTGTAAAACTTATCGAAGATTTTACTGATATGTTCTTTTGGTATTCCTTGACCTTCATCTTTAATATGAATTTCCAAATTATCACCCTTTCTGATAGCTGAAAGGTCAATTTTTGGGGCGTCTGGGGAATACTTATTAGCATTATCTAACAAGTTAAAAATAATATTAGATAAATGTAACTCATCGCCTGTAACTTTTACATCTCCTGCAGCCCAATTGAAAGATAATTCACCGCCTCGATCTTCAATCTTAATTAATGTATTGTCGTAAGCCACTTGCATGGTCTTTTGGAGGTCTACATCAACCATTTTTAATTTAAAATCTCCTCGTTCAATTCTAGCAATTTGTAGAACTCTTTCTACTTGTCTGCTGAGACGCTGATTTTCATCTTTAATAACACCGAGATACCTTCCGGAAATACTTGGCATCTTCTGAACATCTGGATCCATTAGGGCTTCTGTGGCGAGGGCTACAGTAGCAATTGGTGTCTTTAATTCGTGTGTCATGTTCGAAATAAAATCATTCGTTATTTCTGAAATACGTTTTTGCTCTATGATAGTTCGTGCTGCGAACACAAAAGTAAGAAGTGTTAACAAAATAAATCCTAAAGAGGAGAAGAGGACAAACCTCATTTTACTGATTAAAAACTTCCTTTCTTCAGGGAATTGCACAAACAAAGTGTTAGAATTATCAAAAACGTCTTTAGGGAAAAGCGTAATATGATACGCACTTGCTATTATAGTTGCATTGCGTTCTACATTACTACTCATAATAACGGTCTCCCGATCACCTTCCCTTTGTAACACGGCAAAATCATAATCAGTTCGTATACCTTTATGAATCATTTCCTGTTTTAGAAGGGAGTCCAGCATACCGAAATTTACTCTGTCTTGTAACATTGTATTTTCGGCTAGGATCATTTCAGAAACAACCTGATTCACCAAGTCTGTTTTCTTCATAATAAGATCCATAGCGATGTCTAATCGCTTTCTAGCAGTAGAATCTGAGGTGATATTACTAACTATATGCTTGTTTTCTGTAGAATCTGTGATACCGTACTTTGCACCTTCGATATCCGATAATACGGTTTTTGTTGCCGTACCTGTTTTTTTGATAACGGCTTTTTCTTGAACCTTATAAGCTATACCTTGTTTTGCTAACTTATCAGAACTGATTGTTTGACTGATATTTATGTTTTGTTTGCTTGTCCAGTAAGCCTGTTGTTTTACGGAGTCATACTTTACATTGACATCACTATTCGTGACAGAAATGTCATCCAGAAACCTTTTGGTCACTTGTAAAACTTCTTGTTGTTCTAAACGCTTAACAACATTGGTCAACAATTCTCCAATTTCTTGTTCAAAATGACTTTTTCTCTCCGAGATAGCTTCTTTAATCCAATAATATTGTAAAGATGCCAAGCCAAACATGGCGATACACATTAATGTGATTATGGTAATGAGTCGTCTTCTAGTCATATTATTATATGATAGTATGTTGAGGTGCTAACATACCTTTTTTGTTTCAAGGTAAACAAAGTAGCTAAATAAAAACGAATAAAAAAAGCTTTGTTATTAGGCCTAAAGCCCATTTCTAACGCAGCTATTTATTGAAATACTCATTAAAAGTATTTTCACAAAGAAATAAAATGTTTTACAGTTTATTGACGATTTAACGTTTCTTATTTAAAGAATTTGTAAGTAATGCACTCAACACTGCGTACTTATATATGTATGTGAAAATTGATATAAAATTTTAAAAAAGATGTAGTAGGCCTTTAAATAGGCTTTAGCATTATTTCTAACGGGATTTATTGAGGGGGAATTAAGAAAGAATTACATATCTTAAACATTTTTAAAACAGTGTTAAAATAGGGTAAGATTCTGTTTTTAAGTCTGTTAAACTCTTGGGTTGTCTTTGTTTAAACTTGTTAGCAATTCAACGGTCTAAATCGCTATGTATACTTTATACATATTTGTATAATTGTAAAAGAAACAATAACCAATGAAAGCAAATAATTGTTTTATCAGTGAAAATAGCTCAACGGTAGAGCGTAATCAAATTCATAAATATGATTAAGATATGGGTTCGACTCCCATTTTTTGCTCTCATAGTAGAAAGTAGCAATGAGAAATAGCGAAAAAGAAGGCTTGTTTTACGAGCCTTTTTTTTATTTTCTAATAATCCCCATTTCATTCTAATTAGTGTATGAAATGGGGATTTATTTTGCTTAATTCTTAGGTGTAGTTACCGCATAGTTTGATGTTCCATTTTGTTGAGGCATTGCTGTATACCAAATGCCATTGCATACATAATACGTTTCTCCGTTAACAATCTCAGTTTTAGTTCCTTCAGGTAATTGATTAACTACAGCTCCTTGTGGTGCAGTAATTACAGTATATTCTTTTCCATTGTTCTGATAATAGTTTCCTGCATAATAGTAATATGTTCTTCCTTCAATAATTAAGGTTACCGAACCTTTGGGTAAGCTTTTTATGGTAGACCCAATTGGTGCTGCTACTACTTTATATTTACCATTGGATTGTTTTTCGTAATACACGCCATTATCGCAATAGTAATCTTTTTTCTGGTTGTTTTCATCTATCGCATGTACAACAATTGCAGTTGCGGCAATAGTCGCAGCGGTATATCCAACAGGATGCCAATAAGGTCCCCAGACAGGAGCACCTACATATACAGGATGATAAACCGGGTGTGCAACAAATGTAGGACCTGTATGTATAAAAGTAGGACCAGTATGTACCACAGCTGTTGAATGATATGGATAAGCTCTCGTAACAGTTGCTCCTCTATGCAGATATACTTGTGCAGAAGAGGTATGACTAATACAAAACAGGCTAACTACTCCTAAAATTGTATGTATATTTTTTTTAAAGAATTGCATGGTTGATAAATTTTGATTGATACCAACACATACGGTGTGAAATAAGAAAAGAGTTAAGTAGTTTGTAGTTTTTTTTGAAATGTTTAATCTGTAACAGAAAATAAATTATTTACTGATAGAGAGTAATAAGAAATTGATATAAAAAAAGGAAGCTTAAAGCTTCCTTACATCTTGATAACTTCCTGAAGTGTGTTCAAGAAGTTTAGGAAAAATACTAGCAATGTTTTCTGCAGCTTCTTTTGGTTTTGGCATTACTTCAGTACCTCTCGCAGCTTTAAGTCGCCCCATACTAGGGAATTCCTCATGGTTTACTTTTTCACATAAGTAATCTTGCATGCCTGTATCGATTAATCCAGGTGCAAGTGCTGTATAATGTGTCTTTTGGTATTCAACAGCATACAGTTTAACCAACATGTTTAATGCTGCTTTGGAAAGCGAATAGCCAGACCATCCTTTATTACCATTTACAGAAGCACCAGAAGAAATAGCGACCACCTGCTTTACATCTATACCCAAACCATATATTGTATCTAAAACTACTTTATTAGCCCATAGGTTAACATCCATAAGGTGTTTCATTTCCTCAATATTAGCGTCAGATATCCCTTTTATTTCACCTAAAAGGCCTGCGTTTAAAACTACGGTATCTACTTCTTTTACATCAGATAATAACTCTTTTAAACCACTTTCAATAGATTCAAAATTACCTAAATCAATATTTTGATGATGGTATAAATCTGCTCCTGTGAGATCATTGGGAGTGTTTCTACTTACACCATAAACTGTTGCTTTCTGATTTAAGAAGTATTCAACAAATCCATGACCGAGGCCTTTGCTGCTTCCTGTAATTAATATATTTTTCATTCGTTTAGTTACTTCAGTTTCTTTGTAATATTATCATAAATATATTCGGCATGAACTCTTGAATTTTCTATAAACCATGAGTTGGTTTTCATACCTCCACAAACAACACCGGCTAGGTATACATTTTCCATATTGGTTTCATGTGTTTCCGCATTATATTCGGGTTGTTTGATTTGATCTTCTGATAGTTTTATACCAATACGTTGTAAAAAGTCGAAATTAGGTTGATAACCCGTCATGGCTAAAACGAAATCATTCTTTATTCTGATATCTTTTTCCTCTAAATGACTGTAGAAGATAATCTCAGTTGATGTGATCTCTTTTACTTCACTTTGAAAATAACACTTGATGCTACCTTCTTTGATACGGTTTTCAATATCAGGTTTAACCCAATATTTAACTCTGTCGTTTATTTCAGGTTCCCTAATGATAAGCGTTACATTAGCTCCTTTTCTGTAGGTTTCTAAGGCACAATCGATAGCAGAATTGGCACTACCAATAACTGCAACCTCAGTGAAGGAATACAGATGAGGGTCGTCGTAGTAATGCTTTACTTTTGGTAGATCCTCACCGGGTACATGCATTAAATTGGGGATGTCGTAAAAACCGGTAGCAACAGTCACAGTTTTAGTGAGGTATGTTCCTTTTGATGTTTTTACTTCATAAATAAGGTCTTTTACAGAGTGGGGTTGCACATCTAAAACGGTTTCAAACAGATGCATATTTAGATCCCAAGTGGTTTGTACTCTGCGATAATATTCTAATGCTTCTCTTCTTACAGGTCGATGATTGTGAGAAACAAATGGAGCTCCTCCAATTTCCAACTTTTCCGATGTAGAAAAGAAGGTCATGTTGACAGGGTAATTATATAAAGAGTTGACTAAACATCCCTTTTCAATGATCAGATAATTCAGGTCTCTTTTTTTTGCCTCAATTCCACAGGCCATACCTATTGGACCTCCTCCAATAATGATGCTATCGTATATCATTTTTATTTCTTCTTAAGGCGAATAATTTCAATCTTTTGTTTTAACTGATTAAAGTACTCTTTGTTCTCAAAAATGGAGAAACCAAAATCGTTAATTGCTAAAGCTAAATCGATATGTTCTGTCTCAGTTAAGTCGTCGAAAGTGGCTGTTAATTGTGCTCTTTTTCCATCTTTAAATGTTCCATATAATGTTATGGAAACAGAGTTGACAGTAGAATAAACAAGCCTTCCACAATGTTTATAGTGTTCTTGCATTACTTTGGAAGACATTAGGGGAGCTTCAACTGCTTTTTTCCATTCCTCAGCCATATCACCCCAAAAAATATCATTGCTTCTTTCATTGATCTTTTGCATCAGAAGGTTGTAATCTGATACGAGTCCCAGAGGAAGTCTGTCAGTAAGAAGAGCAGCATATTTTTTGTGTTTATCAGGCCTAAATTGAAAACTTGCTTTTACTAAACCTGTAGAGTCATGTGTTAAAGTATCGAACATCTGAAATGTATGTTGTCTAAACTCCTGTAGGTTTTCACTTTTTAGCTTATTGACAAAAGCATTTTCTTCTTCCTGATAGGGGTTATGAGCATAGATGATAGCAGAAGACATAGGAAACAAAGCTGTAGTGTTATGCATATGAAAAGTTCGTACAGCTTGCTGAACAGAATCTACAGAAAGCAAACTCATTAAATAGTCACTGTTTGCATCTGTAGTAAAATTGATTAATCCGCTTACTACTTCTCTAATTCTTACTTTTTCCTTTAATAATTTTCGGTTGTGATGCAGGTAATCATGCCATATTTTCATCTTATTAGAATTGGCATCGAATTTTTCCAACTCATCTAATTTCACTCTTTCGGTAGGAGAGAAGTTACCATTATTTACCTGTCTAACATATTCAAGTACATAAATCCAATAAACTAATCCACCCACAGTACTTAGTTCATCATCATTCCATTTTATTAAACGTCCGAAATTATCATTGTAGGTAAGGTGAAATTTATCAGGGTTTTCCTCCATAAATTCTAAGAAATAACTGGGAGGAGTAATTTCTTGGGCATGAGTTATCTTACTAATAAATAGACATCCAAAAAAAACGACAATTGATAATGTTCTCATAAGTTTGAGGTTCTCAATGTTAGGTAGTAAAGTGAATACTAAAAAATCCCACAGCGCTTAACTGTGGGATCAAGTGACTGTTTAAGTCTTAAATATAATCAATTTTTTAAGGCGAATTTTCTTATTCGTCTTCAAGTATCATCAATTTAGCGAATGTAAGAATCAATGTTTTCTTTCCTACTTCTTCAAAAGCAATAATAGCTCTACGATCTAATCCTTCTTCTGAAAGCTTTTCAACAATGCCGTCACCAAACTTCATATGACGCACTTTAATTCCAGCAGCGAGATTATCTGTTTTCGAAGGAACAAAAGGACGGTCATCTTTTGGTTTAACAACTTTCTTAGTGAAATTCGATGGTTGCTGACGTAGAGACCTAAAGTTGGAGAAGCCAGGTACACTTCCTGGTCCTAAGTCTTCATTGATTGAACTTCTTCTCATACTGATATATTGAGGTGAAATTTCATCTATAAAGCGAGAGGGATCACACATAATCTGTTTACCAAAACGATACCTTTGCAGTGCATAAGACATGTATAGCTTTTGCTTGGCTCTTGTGATGGCAACATAGAATAATCTTCTTTCCTCTTCTAGATCTTCTCTAGTCTCCAGCATCATTTGAGATGGGAAAAGGTTTTCTTCCATACCTACTAGGTAGACATAATCATACTCCAAACCTTTAGACATATGAATGGTCATTAAGGTAATGGCATCACTTACGTCTTCCTTGTCTTGAGTTGTGATTAAAGAAATCTCTTCAAGGTAGGTAACAAGACTTTTATCTTCTTTCTCTGGATCATCTGTAAAACCCTGAATACCGTTAAGCAATTCTTGAAGGTTGTCATAACGGTTTTTTCCTTCTGGAGTTTTGTCTTCGTAAAGCTCTCTAAGAATACCAGAATTTTTGGCAATAAATGAGGCGGTTTCAAATGCATTCTTCTGTTCTGATTGCATTTGGAAAACCTTAATCATGTTCGCGAAGTTCTCTACCTGAGTAGCTACCCTTCCGCCAAAAAATTGGCGAATATTTGATACAACATCCCAGATACCTAATTTATTTTCCGCCGCCTTCACAAATAAGTTGTTGACGGTAGTTGTTCCAATACCTCTTTTAGGATAGTTGATGATACGCTTAAATGCTTCCTCATCCTTAGGGTTGGTCACAAACTTCAGATAAGCGATCATATCTTTGATCTCTTTTCTTTGGTAGAAAGAGAGACCTCCGAAAATCTGAGCTTTGATGGAGAGTTTAACTAAAGCTTCCTCCAACGCTCTTGATTGTGAGTTGGTACGGTATAAAATAGCGATATCACTAGCAGGGATATGATCTTTTATAATGGCTTGTTGAATACTCTGAGCAACAGATCTAGCTTCTTCTAAATCAGATGGAGAGCGAATAACTTCAATTCTATCACCAATAGCATTTTGTGTAAATGTATTTTTCTCTAGTTGATTTTTGTTGTGAGCAATTACCGAATTGGCTGCTTCAACAATAGTCTGTGTAGAACGATAATTCTGCTCTAATTTGATGACTTTCAACTCAGGGTAATCTTTTTCAAAGTTCAGAATGTTTTGAATATTGGCCCCTCTAAATGCATAGATGGATTGTGCATCGTCTCCTACCACACAAATATTACGGTTTCTTGCCGCTAATTTTCTTGTGATATAATATTGAGAGATGTTGGTGTCTTGAAACTCATCAATCATGACGTATTTGAACTTATTTTGGTATTTGTTCAAAACATCTAAATGCTGATGAAGAAGTACATTGGTATTAAAGAGAAGATCATCGAAGTCCATGGCGTTGGCTCTAAAACAACGGATGGCATATTCTTTATAAATTTCAAAAATTTTAGGCCTACCGCTTGCCTCATCTTCTAGTCGAAGATCATTATTTTGCTCATAGGCTCTCCATGATACTAAGTTATTTTTTGCACTAGAAATTCTAGATAAAACAACATTAGGCTTATATAGCTTATCGTCTAAACGAAAGTCTTTTACGACCCCTTTTATGACCGATTTAGCATCTTCAGTATCATAGATGGTAAAATTGGATTGATAACCTAGTTTTTCAGCTTCAAAACGAAGGATACGAGCAAAAACAGAGTGGAAAGTACCCATCCATAAGTTTTTTGCATCATCACCAACAGCTTCAACAATACGCTCCTTCATTTCTCTAGAAGCCTTATTGGTAAAGGTCAATGAAAGTATATTGAAAGGCTCAACGCCATTATTGATCAAGTGAGCAATCTTATAGGTTAAAACTCTTGTTTTACCAGATCCAGCACCTGCAATAATCATCATTGGGCCGTCCATATTCACAACAGCTTCTCGCTGTGGTGGGTTTAATCCTTCTAAATAATCCATCTTAATATTTATGATCTCTTCATTCTGAAATGCTAATTTACAATCAATTTTGTTACTTTTTTAATCAATTTGGCATTTTTCGTTAAAAAGATGCGCAAACAAAATTCAATTAAAAAAGTTCTCTATATCGTGACCTTTTATTAGGCTTTTTTATGAAAAGTATATTACAATTTCAATTTCTTGCTTATTTATTTTGGTTTATTGGATGATATTTAGAAATTAAGAATGTAATGCAATCGCTTGAAAAAATTAATGCTTAAGATGTATTGAAAATTGTCTATCTAGACTTTACTGCTATGGATTTTACTATCAATTTTGGAAATAGACCCATCGGAAATGGTGATTTACTTATCTCAGAACCATTTATGAAAGATCGTAATTTTGAACGATCAGTGATCATTGTGTGTGAACATGATGAAGTGGAAGGGTCTTTTGGTCTAATTTTAAATAAACCTTCTTTAGTTACAATCGAGGAGGTGGAAAGTAGGCTTGAAATAGATAGCCCAATATACGTCGGAGGTCCAGTAGAACAGGATACATTACATTACATCCATAAATTTAAAGATGTAACCAACGCAATACCCCTAAAAGACGGTTTGTATTGGGGAGGGAATTATGATGAAATCAAAGAATTAAATCATAAAGGCCTACTTAATGTCAACAATTGTCGCTTCTTTATGGGATACGCTGGTTGGGAAGAAAAGCAGCTTAGAGGCGAGTTAAGAGAAGATTCTTGGGTAGTTTCGAATATGAAATTAAACAATATTCTTGATGAACCTGTTGATACGCTATGGCAACATGTTTTGTATAACATGGGTGGCAAATACAAAGTGTTTGCAAATGCACCTAAGAATATTAGAATGAACTAGATTTTTATCATATAGTATACGATATTGTGTAGCCTTTGACTCAGAGCAGTTGGAGGCTACAATTTTTTAGAACAAAACTTTACTTTACATATAGAATGCAAAATCCTTTATTAAAACCTTTTAATACACCGTTTGGAACGGCCCCTTTTACTGAAATCAAAGAAGAACACTTTCTACCAGCATTTGAACAAGCAATAGTTGAAGCAAAAGAAAATATTCAAAAAATTGAAAGCAGTACAGATGCACCAACTTTTGATAATACAATCGTTGCATTAGAGCACTGTTCTGATCTTTTAGGAAAAATAAGTAGTATCTTTTTTAATCTGAATTCAGCAGAAACAAATGATGAAATTCAGAAGATTGCTCAAGAAGTTTCTCCAAAATTAAGTGGGCTTCGTAATGATATTTTATTGAACGAAAAGTTATTTGATAAGGTAAAAGCTGTATACGATCAAAGAGAGCAGTTAACATTGTCTACTGAAGACAGTAAATTACTAGAAAAATCATATAGCGACTTTGCTTTAAATGGGGCAGCTTTAGATTCAGAGAAAAAAGAACAGCTAAGAAATGTAGATCTTGAGCTATCAAAGTTATCTCTTACTTTTGGTGAACATGTATTGGCCGCGACAAATGCTTACGAAATGGTTGTCGACAATGAAGCTGATTTAAAAGGATTGCCTGATGCAATTAAAGAAGCAGCTAGCATGACGGCAAAAGAGAAAGGAAAAGAAGGTAAATGGGTATTTACATTACAATATCCTAGTTATATACCATTCATGACTTATGCGGAAAACCAAAGCTTAAGAGAAGAATTATTTAGAGCATTTGGTAGCCGTTGTTTTGATGGAGGTGATAATGATAACCAAGAAATTGTACAGAAATTAGTACATCTACGTAATGAGAAAGCACAATTACTTGGCTTTGAAAATTATGCAGATTATGTTCTTGAGAAACGTATGGCTCCATCACCACAGGCTGTTGTTGATTTCTTAAATGATTTACAGCAAAAAGCTCGCCCTGCGGCAGAAAAAGAAGTAGAAGATGTGATTGCTTATGCAAAAGCAAATGGAGCAGAAGAAGTGCAACGTTGGGACTGGGCATTCTGGTCTGAGAAATTGAAAAAAGAACGTTTTGATATCGACGATGAAGCTTTAAAGCCATACTTCAAACTTGAAAATGTTTTGAACGGCGTTTTTGATGTATCTAATAAATTGTATGGATTAAATTTCAAGGAGAGAACGGATATTCAAAAATACCATGAAGATGTAATGACTTATGAAGTTACAGATGAAAATGGCCGCTTAATATCAGTCTTCTATGCAGACTTTTTCCCGAGAGAAGGGAAAAGAGGTGGAGCTTGGATGACTTCATTCAGAGGACAAAGCTTTGTAGAAGGTGAAGAGCAAAGACCACATGTATCTATTGTATGTAATTTCACTAAGCCAACAGAAACAAAACCATCGTTACTTACTTTCAATGAAGTAACTACATTGTTCCATGAGTTTGGTCATGCATTGCATGGAATGTTGGCAGAAGGGAAGTATGAAAGTTTAACAGGAACATCAGTTTATTGGGATTTTGTAGAATTACCATCTCAGGTTCTTGAAAATTGGTGTTATGAAAGAGAAACATTAGACCTTTTTGCAAAACACTACGAAACAGGTGAAGCTATTCCTCAAGAAATGATTGATAAGATCAAAGCATCTTCAACTTTCTTAGAAGGATATCAAACATTGCGTCAAGTTAGCTTTGGTTTGTTAGATATGGGATACCATAGATTAGCAGATGGGGTAGTGGATAATGTTGCTGACTTTGAGAAAGAAGCCATGGACTCGACATCATTAAATGCGATGGCAAAAGTAGAAGGAGTTAACATGAGTGTAGCATTCTCTCATATTTTTCAGGGGGGATACGCCGCAGGATATTACTCATATAAATGGGCAGAAGTATTAGACGCAGATGCCTTTGAGTTATTTAAAGAAAAAGGAATTTTCGATAAAGCAACTGCGGATAGTTTTAAAGAAAATGTGCTTTCTAGAGGCGGAATCGAAGATCCAATGGTACTTTATAAGCGTTTTAGAGGTCAAGAACCAAAGGTAGATGCTTTATTAAGACGAGCAGGTCTTTTGAACTAGACAAAAAAATGTGCTACCTTTGTACTTATTACAAAAATTGTTTGAACAAATAAGAGCTAGCTCTTTTAAAAATAGATAATTATGATTCAAGTTTCAGATGCAGCGGCACAACGCATTATTGAATTAAGAGAAAAAGAAGGAAGAGGTGATGACCAAAATGTAAGAGTTTCTGTAAAAGGAGGCGGTTGCTCAGGTTTAATGTATGATCTTTCTTTTGATGCAGAAATAAAAGATACAGACGATATCTTTGAAGATAAAGGTGTGAAAATCTATGTAGACAAGAAAAGCTTACTTTATTTAGTAGGTACTACATTAGACTTTTCTGATGGTTTAAACGGCAAAGGTTTCCAATTTGTAAACCCAAATGCCTCTAGAACATGTGGATGTGGAGAAAGCTTCTCTATCTAATTCCCACCAAATACAAAATATTAATGAAAAAACTACTTCAGAAATGGAGTAGTTTTTTTATTTTTGTTGTGATACATCTAGCTTGAATTAAGGAAATTCCTGATGAAAATATTAAAAAGTAATTATTTAAACTTTATTATAATATTCTGGTTCTGTTTACCTATTGCTGCTTCAGCAAATGATAAATCACCGTTCTTAATAGAAGTTCCAGATTATGTTGACAAAATTTTTATTCCATCATCAAAAGTGATGGTATTAAAAGATAGAGACTCAAGATATACAATAGACCAAATTGTAAATAATAATGCAAAAAACTTTATTCCTCTTCCCAAGGTGGATAACATTGTTTTATCTGAAGAATCTTACAGTTATTGGGTTAAAATCCAATTAGAAGGAGAAGCATTATCGAAAGATCGTTGGTTTTTTGAAATTCCTGATAGTCATGTCGGTGAAATTATTGCCTATATGCAAGTTGGAAACGATCCTCCAGTCTTAATGGAAAAGGCAGGGTATGATCATATTTATACGACAAGAACATTTAGACACAAGAATATCATCTTTCCCATCGACCAATTAAATATTGGTGATAATAAAGAGGTGAAAGTATATTTAAAATACACTTCACTGTTTCTAAATGTATTGTTCTATAAGATTAGTAAGTCAGAAACATTTTTAGAGTATTCCAATACAGAATACTTAATGCTTGGGTTAAACTATGGTATTCTAGTTTGTTTAATTATTACCTCACTTCTACTATATATTACCATTAGAGACAAATCATTGATTTTCTTAATAGCATTCTTAATTGGTAGTATTTGTGTGGGCCTCACCGAAGATAATTTAGGAGCAGAATATCTATTTACCAATAAGCCCTTTCTGAATTATATTCTAATGAAGTACGCTGCTCCTGTGAGTATGCTAACGATTGTTTTCCTTGCTGTACAATTTTTAGAGATTAGAAAAGAAGCATTTAAACTCTATTTAGTAATTGTTGGTATTGCCTTATTGAATGCATTTTATTTCTTGATCTTTAAATCCATGAACGATGTGATTTGGAGAATGCCAACATTTCTATTGCCTTTCTTATTGATCTTTGGATTCATTTTAACGAAACTAAAAAGAGAAGGTGTTAAGGTGACTTACTTCTTTTTAGGATACATTGTGATTTTAGGAGGTTTAATCACCCAAGTATTGAGAAGTTATGGGATTTTTATCTCTGACAACATCTTAGTAGTGTATGCCTACAATATGGGATTACTTATAACGGGGTTATTCATGACGTTATCCCAAACTGAAAAATTTAAAATTTTAAAAGAAGAGAAAGAGGAAGCACAACAAGAACTAATTAAAGACCTCCAAATAAGAGAAAGAGTTATTGAAGAAAAAGTAGTTGAAAGAACCGAGAAAATTAAAGCCCAGAACGAGATCATTGAATTAAAAAATAAAGAATTAGAGTGGGTTAACAATGAATTGAATAAACAAAGGGTTCAAATTCAAGACTTAAATAGCCAATTACAAATAGAAAATGAACAGCTGCATGTAGATGTTGAACACTTAGAAAGTGCAAGGGTACTGATGCAGGAGGTAACCTTAGAAGAGTTTGAAAATATGTTCCCTACTGATGAAAGCTGCTATGATTATCTAGAGGAAATTAAGTGGAAAAACGGTTATAACTGTAAGAAATGCGGTAATGAGCTGTATGCAAAAGGTACAGGTCCTAATAGTAGACGATGTAAAAAGTGTAATTATAATGAATCAGTTACCTCAGGAACCTTATTTCATCGTCTACATTTCCCAATTAAGAAGGCCTTTTATATGGTATTTATTGTATACTCTAAAAAAGGGGACATCTCTTCTACTAAGATTGCAGAGCTTTTAGAGATGAGACAGAATACATGTTGGAAGTTTTCAAAGAAAATCAAAGAAGCAATGGATGTGAAAATTCATGAATTTGGTTCAGAAGAAGAATTAAAAAAGAAAGGATGGGAAGCATTGATTTTGGCTTAATTTGATTTTTTTTCTAATAAAACAAGAATGGATTTTACTATATAAATGTTAAAATCCATTTTTTTTAAATGATAGTATTATTACTTGTTAACAATACACTTATTTACTAACTTATTGATTATTAGTAGTATTTGTCACTTTTTTTTAAGTGATAAATTTTTTGTTCACCCCAAAAACACAATTTGCTCTTGAAATATTTTCCTATGACATTTGAATTAGAAAACAACAGTTGACGTCCCTGTTTTTTACTAGCAAGAGAGATATCAAATTTTTTATCTCTACAATTTATTCATTTATCGTATCTGACTTTGAAATGAAATTTTATCTACAGTTAAAAAAGCAATTTACTCTACTGCTATGCATTGGTATGTTAATAACTGCTAATGTGGTGAATGCACAAGAGAGAGTAATTTCAGGCGTTGTAAAAGACGCAAGTGATCAATCTGTACTACCAGGTGTTAGCGTACAGATTAAAGGTACATCAACCGGTACTATCACCGATTTTGATGGTCATTTTAAATTATCATTAAACCCTCAAGCTGAAGTTGTAGTATTTTCTTACATTGGATATTCTCCTCAAGAAGTTACAATTGGAACCCAAACAGAATTTACAGTCAACTTAGAGCAAGATGTTGAACAATTAGAAGAAGTAATCGTTGTTGGTTACCAAGTCCAAAAGAAATCAGTTGTTACTGGTGCTATTGCTTCAGTTAAAGCTGACGACATCACGCAAACTCCTGTACAAAATGCAGCACAATCATTACAAGGTAAAACTCCAGGTGTTTTAGTAGCTCCTGTTTCTGGTCAGCCAGGTGCCGGTATTGATATTCGTGTTCGTGGTACGGGTTCAAATGGAAGTAACACTCCATTATATGTTGTTGATGGTGTACAAATGGACAACATCAACTTCTTAAACCCAAATGATATTGAATCGATCGAAGTATTAAAAGATGCTGCCTCAGCGGCAATCTATGGATCGAGAGGTGCAAACGGTGTAGTTTTAGTATCTACTAAGAAAGGTAAAGCAGGTAGAACAATTGTTTCATATGATGGTTACTATGGTATTCAAGAAGCATGGAGACAAGCTCCCGTAATGAATGCAAGAGAATATATGACTTTCCACAACGAAGGTTCAATTAACGCTGGTGGTGCTCCTCGTTTTACTCAAGACGAAATTAACTCAAATACAGTTGATACAGATTGGCAAGACGAAATGTTTAAACAAGCACCAATTCAAAGCCATACTGTACAAATGTCTGGTGGTACTGAATCATCACAATTCTTAGCTTCAGTAGGTTACTTTGGTCAACAAGGTATTGTAGCTCCAGAGAAATCAAATTTTGATAGATATTCTATTCGTTTGAATTCTTCACACAAGATTTCACAATACTTTAAGGCCGGATCAAACATCACTTTCTCAAGAGAAGAAAAAGAAGGAATCAATGAACAAAACCAATTTGGTGGTGTTTTACAAAATGCATTGTTACATGATCCATTAACTCCAGTATGGGAGGATGATCCTACAAAAATCCAAGAATACGATACTTATGCAGTAAAACCTGCTAACAAAGATGGTCGTTACTATGGTATTTCAGAGCAAGGTTTAAGAGAGGTGGTTAACCCAATGGCTCGTATCAACAATACTTACTCTGATGATGCTTCAAATAAGTTTTTAGGTAACGTATTCTTAGAAGTAACACCAGGTATTAAAGGATTAAGATTTAAAACAGATTTCGGTGTAGATATCGGTAACTGGAGTAACAGAGGTTACAACCCAGAGGCTTACTACAATAATGTAAATCAAGTAGCTACTTCTGGTATTAACCAAGCTGCGGGTTCTTATTTAGCTTTCCAATGGGAAAATGTATTAACCTACGAAAAGAAGATTGGTGATCATAAAGTAGATGCCTTATTAGGTACTACAACAAGAAATGGTTCTGGTACTAGTGTAGGTGCTTCTAGAAATAACTTACAAATTCCAGGATGGCAGTATGCATGGGTTTCAAACGGTGCAGATGATGAAACTCAGAAAGGTTACGGTGGTCAAGATTGGCAACATAGATTAGTATCTTTCTTTGGTAAGGTAGGTTATAACTACAAAGAAAAGTACTTAGTATCTTTCACAGCTCGTTATGATGGTTCTTCTAACTTTGGACCAAACAATAAATTCGGTTTCTTCCCTTCAGTTCAAGCAGGTTGGATTCTTTCACAAGAAGACTTCTTAAAGAATAATGATGTTGTTAACTTCTTGAAATTAAGAGGTTCATGGGGTAGAGTTGGTAACGAAAACATTGGTGCTTTCGGTTACTTAGAATTATTCGGACAAACTCCTTCATATCCTTTCGGAACAACTCAAGTAATGGTACCAGGTTATGCAATTACTTCAATGTCTAACCCTGATCTTAAGTGGGAGCAAGCACAAGAAGTTGATTTAGGTATTGATATGGGATTCTTGGATGACAAAGTTACAGCAACTGTAGATGTTTACTCAAGAGAGCGTCAAAACTTATTAGGAGTACTTCCTGTTCCAGGTTTCACTGGTGTTGGTGGTCCTAACTACAACTTAGGTACAGTTAGAAACCAAGGTATTGAAGCATCATTAACTTACTCGAAAAGAGATGGTGATTTCCACTTTGATGTGACTGTAAACGGTTCATACAACGATAACAAAGTAATGGAAGTAGCTAACGGAGATGGTAAAATTTACGGTCCTGGCTTATTCCAAACTGAAGGTCAATTAATGATGGAAGAAGGTTATTCACTTCCTTACTTCTACGGATTTAAAACTGATGGAATCTTCCAAAATCAAGGTGAGATCGATGCTCATGCAAATGAAGGAAGCCCAATCCAACCAGATGCTCAACCAGGTGATATTCGCTATGTTGATGTTAACGGAGATGGTGTAATTGATCAAAATGATAGAACGAACATTGGTTCACCGGTTCACTCATGGATGTACGGTTTAAATGTTAGAATGGATTACAAAGGTTTTGACTTCTCAATGTTCTGGCAAGGACAAGCAGGTGGTAGCTTAGTAAATGGTACATTAAGACCTGACTTAAGACAAGCAGAAAACTATCCATCACGTTACCTTAACCGTTGGACAGGTGAAGGAACAACAAATTCATTCCCTCGCTTTACTTATGACGATAGAAACCAAAACTTAACACGTATGAACGATATGGTTCATGTTGAAGATGCTTCATACTTACGTTTGAAAAACCTTCAAATTGGTTACACTCTACCACAAAAAGTAAGTAAGAAAGTAGGTATGAGTAAATTAAGAATGTATGTGTCTGGTAACAACTTACTGACATTTACAAACTACACTGGAATGGACCCAGAAGTTGCTCACGGTGGTGCATGGGTAGGTTATGACAATGGTTCATACCCTCAAGCAAGAGCTTACTTATTCGGTTTAAATGTAACGTTCTAATTCAATAATTGACTCAAAATGAAAATCAAAGATATATTAGTTGCAGGTAGCATTTTAGTAGGCGTTATGTCGACTACTTCATGTACTCAATACTTAGAATTGACACCAACAGATAAGCAGTCTGCAGATACATTCTTCAAGACTTCTACAGAAGCGAAACAAGCTTTGGTTGGTATTTACGAAAAACTTCGTTCTGATTATAATGGTTATACAAACAGCGTTCAGTTTTTTGATATGGCCATGGGAGATGATTCATATGTAGGTGGGGATCCATCAGGTACAGATATGATCGAGTACCAACGTATTATGCGTTTCTCAGCTCAAACAAACAACTATGCTGCTCAAGTAGCTTGGAATAAATGTTATGGTGGTATTCAAAGAGCTAACACTCTTTTAGCCAACTATGACAATATCGACTTCACAACAGCTGAAGAAGATATCAAAAACAACTATAAAGGTGAAGCTTTATTTTTAAGAGCACACTTTTACTTTGAGCTTGTACGTTTGTTTGAAAATATTCCAATGTATACAGAGCCATTAATTGGTGATGCTTGGAAAGAACTAGAGCAAGCTACTCCGGAAGCTGTTTATGCACAAATTGCACAAGACATGAATGATGCTGTTGCATTAATGGCAACAGAAGCTCCAGAAGGAGATGAAGGTAGATTAACAAAATACGCTGCAGAAGCTGAATTAGCTAAAGTATTTTTATTCTACACAGGTTATTACAATAAGACTTCTTTACCAACTACATCAGGTGCAGAAATTACTTCATCTCAAGTAGTTACAATGTTGGAAGATGTTATTGCTAATTCAGGTGCATCACTAGTTACAGATTATGCTGATCTTTTCAACCAAAATGGTAACTATAACACAGAAGCTATTTTTGAAATTGCATTTGCTAATACAGGTTCAGGAGATTGGGGAGACTATTCATATGGTAATATGTTCTGCCAAGTCAATGGTCCTCGTGGGCATAACAGTGATATCTTAGTGCAAGGTTGGGGATTCAATTCACCATCTAGAGACTTAGAAACATCTTTTGAAGATGGTGATGCTAGAAAAGCAGCAACAATTGTTTATGCAAAAGATCTAATTGATGCAGCAGGTTCTATTTACCAAGCAAATTATAATTTTACGTCAATGCATGGCTTCAAGTACACAACTCACAAGTGGAATCAAGCAGATGTGAATGTAGAATTGAACTGGGCACAGAACTTCCAGTATATCCGTTTAGCAGATGTTTTATTAATGGCTGCTGAATTAACAGTAGATTCAAATAATGGTCAAGCTTCTGGTTATGTAAATCAAGTTCGTAATAGAGCAGGTTTAGCTTCAATTTCTGGTGTTACTTTAGAAGACATCAAACAAGAAAGAAGAGTAGAATTAGCACATGAAGGTCATCGTTACTTCGATGTATTAAGATGGTCAAATGGTAATATGGCAAATGTTTCATCAGAGATTAATGTTTCTAATTATACATTAACTCCTCCAACTGAAACAGATGCTACATATATTGATGATCAGGGTCAAAACTTAACAGGAGATTTAGGTAATGCTACAGACTTCGAAATTACTTTTGATGAGTCTAAAAAAGGTTTCTTACCAATTCCTCAAAGTGAGATTGACTTACATCCAATGTTAAAACAAAACGCGGGCTATTAATTCTTAAGATCTGATAATCATGAAACAAAATATATATTCGATATTCAGCTTAGTCATCCTATTTTGGATGGCAAGCTGTACTGAAAAAGCACCTTCATTAGGTCCAAATCCGACTTCTGATGATGTAAGTTTTACAGCAGTTCCGACTTCTGAAAACGCTAATATTTATGAGTTTACTAATACTACTCCAAACTCAATTGCTTACTGGTCTTTTGGTACTGGTGCTTCTGGTAAAGGAGAAACTGTAACTGCTGAATATGCGGTACAAGGTGATTATGATGTAACTCTATTAGTAGTAACAGCGGATGGTCAAGCTGAAGCTACAAAAACCATTACAATTGAAAGTACTGACTTTACTTTATTGGATAGAGAGGATTACAACCTTTTAACAGGTGGTGCAGATTCAATCAATGGTAAAAGCTGGGTGTTTGATAAAATGACTTTAGGTCATATGGGTGTTGGTCCTGGACCTACATTTGCAGATGGTGAAACTTTTGAACCAACTTGGTGGCAAGGTGGACCTTTAGCAAAAGAAGGTTTAGGTATGTATGATGATGTGTTAAACTTCAACTTAAATGGTTTTAAATTTAACCTTGAGAATAACGGAGATACATACGCAAAAAGTTATATGGCTGATTGGTTTACTTCTAGAGGAGGTTCAATTATCCAAGATTCAGATGACCATACTTATGCAATTACTTTTGAAGATCAATCTGATTGGACATGGTCAATTTCAGATCGTGATGGTAAGAAATATTTAACATTCTCTGGTGATGCATTCCCAGGATGGCATGTGGGTGGTTCTCAAGAATATGAAGTAATCACTTTAAATGAAGACGAATTATATTTAAGAACAGTTGGTGAGAATACTGACGAGGCTTGGTACTTTGGTTTTGTTAGAGAAGGTTTTGAAAGACCTATTATAGAGAAGCCATACCAGTCTGAAGATATTTTTGACAACTTTGCAGGAAATACAAATGTTTCTTTTGTTGCCGATGGTGCTTTATCTTTCGTAACGGGAGTATCAAACTTCGACTTTAACGATAATGATGCAGAATCAGTAGGTAGATATGTAAGAACTGACGCTGCTGGTGAAGATGGTTGGATTCAAAATTACCAAACAGAGCTTCCTTACAGAATTGATCTAACTGAACGTCATGTTTTCAAAATGAAAGTATACCTAATGCCTTCTAATGATTACACAACTGTGACACCTGCAGGAGAGACAGCTGGTTGGTTAAATGCTGATACACCATTAGCAACAACAGTTGCTTTACGTTTAGAAAGTTCAGAACATGGTGAAGCTTGGAGATCAAGAGCAGAAGTTGCTCATACAATTGGTTCAGATCAATTGGGTCACTGGGTAGAATTAACTTTCGACTATTCATCAGTAATGACTGATGGTAACTTTAACTGGGCTTGGGACGCACCAGCAATTGGTAATGACTTTTATGATAAAGTGATCATCCAAATTGGTGGAGAAGGACATACTCGTCCAGGCACATTCTACATTTCAGACTTTAGATTAGAAGAGTAAATAGACAAATAGAAGAACGAAGAGAGGGAAAAGTACCTTTCCCTTTCTTCCTCTTTTAACGAGATAACTAAATAGGGAAAAGATCACTACTGCATTTTATAATAGCATGAAACATACTTGGAGAAAGGGATTAGCAACAGCAGCATTATGCTCTATTTTATTGGGATTCGACTCACCTGATGTAGACCCTGTACAAAAAAACAACATTGAAAATATCGTCAAAAGTAAGTTGTCTACTGAAGAGAAAGTAGATAAAATACTTAAAGAACTAACTTTAGAAGAGAAAGTAGGTCAAATGACACAGATTACTTTAGACGTTATCACCAAAGGAGAAAACGTTTTTGTAAGTGACGAACCACTAACTCTCGATCAAAAATTATTAGAAGAAGCGATTAAAAAATATAAAATCGGTTCGGTGCTTAATACTGCTAATAATAGAGCTAGAACTCCAGAAAAATGGAATGAAGTCATCACACAGATTCAAAAACTGGCGATGAAAGAAATTGGAGTACCCGTTCTTTATGGTGTAGATGCTATTCATGGTACTACATATACTGCAGGAGCAACTTTCTTCCCTCAACAAATTGGTATGGCTGCTACATGGAACCCTGATTTAAACAAACAAGGGTGTGCAGTAACAGCTTATGAAACAAGAGCGAGTTCAATTCCTTGGGACTTTTCACCTGTACTGGATATGGGTAGAAACCCGGCTTGGCCTCGTATCTGGGAGACATATGGTGAAGATGTGTATTTAACGTCCCAAATGGGAATAGCAGCGGTTGATGGTTACGAAGGAGTGAACAATGATTTATCAGATGAAACTAAAGTAGCTGCTTGTATCAAGCACTTTATTGGTTACGGTAGTGAAAAATCTGGTAAGGATAGAACTCCTTCTTATCTTCCAGAAGTGGAGTTAAGAGAGCATTATATGCCTTCATACAAGGCTGCAATTGATGCTGGTGCACATACTATCATGATCAATTCAGGAATCATTAATGGTACACCTGTACATGCTAGCTATAAACTCCTTACAGAATTATTAAAAGAAGAATTAGGTTTTAAAGGTCTAGTAGTAACAGACTGGGCAGATATTGAAAACCTTCACAATAGAGATAAAGTAGCAGATACACATAAAGAAGCTGTAAAACAGTCGATTAATGCTGGTATCGATATGTCTATGGTACCTTACAACTTCAAATTTGCTGATTATCTAATTGAATTAGTTCAAGAAGGTGAAGTGCCAATGTCTCGAATTGATGATGCTGTAAGAAGAATCTTAACTGTAAAAATGGAGTTGGGATTATTCGAAAAACCAGCACCAAAAGTAAAAGAATACCCTGATTTTGGTAGCGAAAAGCATGAGAAAATTGCTTACAATGCCGCTTCAGAATCAATCACTTTATTAAAAAATAATAAAGATATTCTGCCACTTAAGGAAGGAACAAAGCTTTTGGTTACAGGACCAAATGCTAATTCTATGAGAACATTAAATGGCGGATGGACTTATTCATGGCAAGGAGAAAAAGTAGAGGAATTCGCTAAGGATTACAATACTATTTTAGAAGCCGTTGAGAATAAGTTTGGCAAAGAGAATGTAAAGTTTGCTGCTGGAGTGGAGTACAACCACGAAGGTCAGTATTATGAAGAGAAAAATATCGATATCGATGCAGCAGTAAAAGCGGCAGAAGGTACAGATGTAATTCTACTTTGCTTAGGAGAAAACACTTATACTGAAACTCCTGGTAACTTGCATGATCTTTATATCTCTCAAAACCAAAGAAAACTTGCTGAAGCTTTAGCAAAAACAGGAAAGCCTGTAGTATTGGTATTGAATGAAGGTCGTCCTCGTTTGATTTCACAATTTGAATCAGAAATGACAGCAGTAGTTCATACTTATCTTCCAGGAAACTTTGGTGGAGATGCATTAGCTGATATTTTATCGGGAGAGGTGAACCCATCGGGTAAATTACCTTATTCGTATCCTATGTATCCTAACTCTTTAGGAACATACGATCATAAACCATCTGAAGCATCAGAAAAAATGGAAGGTATGTATGATTACAACTCATCACTTCCTTTACAATATGCCTTTGGACATGGATTAAGTTATACCACTTTCGATTACTCTGATATCACAATCTCAAAATCAGATATTGGACCAGACGAACAATTTACGGTTAAAGTAAAAGTAAAAAATACAGGAAATAGAGCAGGTAAGGAAGTAGTACAATTGTACTCTAAAGATTTATATGCATCTATCACTCCTGATAATAAACGTCTTAGACGTTTTGAGAAGATAAATCTTGAAGCTGGTGAATCGCAAGAGGTGGTATTCACCCTAAAAGCTAGAGATTTAGCGTTTGTGGACGCGGATTTAAATTGGACTGTAGAAAAAGGCGAATTCAGATTCATGATCGATGATCAATCTGTTTCCCTTAACGTAAGTGAAACAAAGAAGTTTGATAAACTGTCGAACTAATTCACAAACTTTCTTTAAGTTAGAGGGGGGTATAACTTGGTTACCTCCCTTTTTTAAATCTAATCATTAAGGAATGAAACAACTTTTACTTCTTTTTTCACCTATTTTACTTTTTATCTCTTGTGAGAAACCTAAAGAGAATTCAACAACTCAAGCTACTGAATATTCATTAGTTTGGAGTGATGAGTTTAATGAGGGAACCATGCCCGATACTTCTAAATGGTCTTATGATATTGAAGGGAATAAATGGCAATGGGGAAATCAAGAGCTACAAGCCTATACTAAAGCTAGACCTAACAATATTAAAATCAGTGAGGGTAACCTGATTATCACTGCTGAAAAAGAAGAATTTTTAGACCCTGTATCCAATAAGAAATTCGATTATACCTCAACTAGACTAATTTCCAAAGGAAAAGGAGATTGGTTATACGGTAAGTTTGTTGTGAGAGCAAAGTTGCCTTCAGGTCGAGGAACTTGGCCAGCTATATGGATGCTTCCAACAGATTGGGAGTACGGTGATTGGCCTAAAAGTGGTGAGATCGATATTATGGAGCATGTAGGATACGAAAAAGATAGTATCTATGCATCGGCCCATACTGAGGCTTACCATCATTCTATTGGGACCAACAAAACAAAAAGTATCGCGATTACTGATGCAGAATCGAATTTCCATGAGTATATCGTTGAGTGGGGTCCTGAAGAATATAGTGTTTATGTAGATGATCAGAAGTACTTTACTTTTAAGAATGAACATAAAACCTATAAGCAATGGCCTTTTGATAAACGTTTTCATTTACTTTTAAACATTGCTGTTGGCGGAATGTGGGGAGGAATGAAAGGTATAGATGAAAACATTTGGCCTCAATCTATGTATATAGATTATGTTAGAGTTTACCAGAAACAATAATGAACACTTTGTTTTGCTCTTCTTCTAATTATATGATTACAAACATGAAACAACTACTTTTTATATTCATTACTTTTTTCTCATTTCAACAAGCTTTTTCACAAGACGATTGTTATGAATTAGTATGGAATGATGAGTTCGATTATAATGGTGCTCCCGATTCGGAAAAATGGGGGTATGATATTGGTGGAAATGGTTGGGGTAACAACGAGGACCAATATTACACAGATAACCTATCTAATGCCCAAGTGACTGGAGGTAGACTATTGATTACTGCTAGAAAAGAATCATTTGGTGGAAAATCATATACTTCTGCAAGATTAATTTCTAAGAATAAAGGAGATTGGTTGTATGGTAAAGTAGTCGTAAGAGCAAAATTACCAAAAGGGCAGGGTACTTGGCCAGCTATTTGGATGTTACCAACAGATTGGGAATATGGTGGATGGCCATCAAGTGGTGAGATTGATATCATGGAGCATGTTGGTTACGAAGAAAATGTAGTTCATGGTACAGTACATACGGAGGCCTATAACCATTCTTCGAATACACAAAAAGGCCAAAAGGTAACCATCAGTGATGCTACTACTGCATTTCATGATTATACATTAGAGTGGACAGAAGATAATATTACCGTAGGATACGACGATCAGACGTATTTTACATTTCCTAAAAGAGGAACATATAAAGAATGGCCTTTTGATAAGCGTTTCCACTTACTATTAAATATCGCTATGGGCGGTAATTGGGGTGGAGCAGGCGGACCTACTGATGATACAGCTTTACCAGCAACTATGGAAGTTGAATATGTAAGAGTGTATCAGAATACAGTAGGAGAACTTTCGATCTCAGGGGACAATGTTGTAGATAAAAATTCTGAGCAAACTTACTCGGTGAGTGGTTTGGATGGTACTGTTACTTGGACTTTACCAGAAGGAGCAACAATTACTTCTGATGACGTCACAGCTTCTACAATCACAGTTGAGTTTGGTGATAATGCAGTGGGTGGTGAAATTAAGGCTGCTGTTCAAGGAAATTGTAGTACTTATGATGTATCAGAAGACATTATTGTGGTACAAGGAGCACCATCAGAAGATGAAGCATTATTCCCATCATTGGATACAGATGTTTCTAATTGGTCTATCCCAGAAGATTTTACAGAGATATTCGAAGTGTCTGCAGATGGAGACATGACTTTGGTGAAATTCGATGTTAGTGATCCATCAGAAAACCCTTATATCGATTATTATTTTTCTGAAGTTTATGATTTCAGTGGACACAATAACTTTAGTATTGCTTTAAAGCTTTCTTCATCTACTTTACCTGATGCGATGGGTATCTATTTACTAGATGCTAATCTTGATGAAATTGGAGGTGATCAATTACGATTATTGCCAAATGATGTAGAAGCAGACTGTAATGTAAGAACATATACATATCAATTCGAAAATACTTTAACGAGAGTTAGAGGTATTAGAATGTATATTAATCATGGACTTTTTTCGGGGCCTAATGCAGGAGGTTTATTGATTGGTGATATTAAAGTATCCAATCAAACACTTTCTGATGAGCAATTGTCAACCGATGGAGATTGTGGTATCTTGGATGAGATCATTTCAAGTACCAATGATACCCTTTCTTCTTTTTCTATATATCCAAATCCAGTAAAAAATGGTGAAACATTATACTTCGGAGAATTAGCAAATGCGAAATTGTATTCGACTATGGGAGTATTACAGTTCCAAACGGAGGAGGAAGTAGGTTCTATTACTATTAACCATCTTGAAAAAGGGTTTTATATTCTAGTATTAGAACAGGAAGGATATTCTGTTAGTAAAAAGATTTTAATAGAATAAAGAAATAATAATAACCGATTCAACTATACCTAAGCCAAAGAGAATGTATAACGTTTTCTTTGGCTTTTTTTTGTCGTGAATTCTACACTAAAAATACTTTGGTTGCTCTGTTAATCTGTTAAACAATTTTAATTTCAATTTTTTTTTGAATGATTGGGAAACATTTTTTTTAATCGAGTAACAACGCGTAAACATAACTGTAACAGTGTTTTATGTTCTTTTTTTAATTGATAAATGATTGCGCAAACGATTGTGGAAGTTATTTTTTTACACTTAAACCTTGTAACATTGCAGAAGCAAACCAACCTCTTGTCTGCAGGCAATAAACTATTGGTGAACCTAATTTTTAATTTTTAGAATCCTCTATATGAGTTTTCGCACACAGTGTTTTACTAACAACGAAATTTTAAATGAAATTGAAAACATTACTTAGTAAACACTTCATCTTAACTTTGTTCGTATCGCTAATTTTCGGAGCAAACGTAATTGCACAAGAAAGAACGGTATCGGGTGTTGTTAAAGGTGCAAGTGATGGAATGCCTTTACCTGGCGTTAACGTATCAATCGA
This sequence comes from Flammeovirga agarivorans, assembly GCF_012641475.1. NCBI lineage: Bacteria > Pseudomonadati > Bacteroidota > Cytophagia > Cytophagales > Flammeovirgaceae > Flammeovirga > Flammeovirga agarivorans. Next base: position 929,554 of record NZ_JABAIL010000001.1, read on the forward strand.
AGGTACAACTATCGGAACAATCACAGATTTTGACGGTAAATACTCATTAAATATCAAAGATGAAAAGACAAGTATTATCTTCTCATTTATTGGTTACAAATCACAAACTGTTGTAGTTGGTACTCAAGGTACAATCAATGTAACTCTTGAAGACGACTTAGAAGAATTAGAAGAAGTAATCGTAGTAGGTTACGGTGTTCAAAAGAAATCTGTAGTAACAGGTGCGATTGCATCAGTGAAGTCAGATGAAATTACAGAAACACCAATTACAAACGCTTCTCAAGCATTACAAGGTAGAACTCCAGGTGTTTTAGTAACAAACACTTCAGGACAGCCAGGTGCTGGAATTGAAATCCGTGTTCGTGGTACAGGTTCTAACGGTGATAACTCTCCGTTATATGTAGTTGACGGAATGCAAGTTGACAACATTAACTTCTTGAACCCGAATGATATCGAATCTATGGAAGTACTAAAAGATGCTGCTTCTTCTGCTATCTATGGTGCTCGTGGTGCGAACGGTGTTGTAATGATTACGACTAAAAAAGGTAAAGAAGGTAAAGCAAGAATTACATATGATGGTTACTTTGGTATTCAAACAGCTGCAAGAACATCAGATTTGATGAATGCACAACAATACATGGAGTTCCATAACATGGGTGCTGCTAATGCAGGTTACGACCAACCATTCTCTGCAGCTGATATGGCTAATCCTAGAGCTGATACAGATTGGCAAGACGAAGCATTTGGTAATGCTCCTATCCAAAGTCATAACATCTCAACATCAGGTGGTTCTGAAAGCTCTACTTACTTAATGAGTTTCGGTTACTTAGGACAAGACGGTATTGTTGCTCCTGACAAGTCGAATTATGAGCGTTTCAACTTTAGATTAAACGGTACTCACAAATTATCGAAGTCTTTAACTGCTGGTGCTAACATGACGTACGTTCACGAAAAGCAAAGTGGTATCCAAGAAAACAATGCTTTTGGTGGTTCAATCCAAAACGTATTACTTCATGATCCATTAACTCCAGTATACGAAACTGATCCTAATAGAATTGCTGAGTTAGAGACTAAGAATGGCGCCGTAAAAAATAGCAATGGTCAATACTATGCAGTATCAGACCAAGACTTAAGAGAGATTGTAAACCCGTTAGCTCGTTTTGAGAATACTAACGACGAATCATTTACAAATAAATTAATTGGTAACGTATTCTTAGAATATAAGCCAGTAAACATCGAAGGATTACGTTTTAAGACTGACTTTGGTATCGATCAAGGTTCATGGTCAAACAGAAACTATACTCCAGAAGCTTACTACAACCCGAATAACACTGTAGCAACTTCATCAGTGAGCCAAAACATGAACAACTACATGACATGGCAATGGGAAAACGTAGCGATGTATGATCGTACTTTCAATGAGAAGCATCAAATTAATGGTGTTTTAGGTATGACTATGCGTCAATCAACAGGTATTGACATGTCAGGTTCAAGAGCTAACTTACAATTACCAGGATGGCATTATGGTTACTTAGGTAATGGTGCTGATGACAATAACCAAAAGTCAAATGGTGGAGCTTATGACCAGAGATTATTATCATACTTTGGTAGAGTAGGTTATACTTACGACAATAAGTACATGTTAAGTGCAACAATGCGTTATGATGGTTCTTCAAACTTTGGTCCTAACAATAAGTATGGTTTCTTCCCATCAGTTCAAGCAGGTTGGGTATTATCAAACGAAGATTTCTTATCTTCTTCAGAGACTATCAACTTCTTGAAACTTAGAGCAGCTTGGGGTCAGGTAGGTAACGATAAGATTGAAGCATTCGGTTATATGCAAGCAATTGCTCCTACATACGCTTATCCAATCGGACCTGATGGTAACCCTCAGCCAGGTTATGGTGTAGATAGAGCAGGTAACCCAGATTTGAAATGGGAAACAGCTCAAGAATTTAACTTCGGTTTAGATGCAGGTTTCTTCCAAGACATGCTAACAACGAATATCGATGTTTATTCAAGACAACGTAAAGACCTTTTAGGGTACCAACCAATTCCTGATTACGTAGGTATGCAAGACCCAATCACAAACATGGGTACTGTACAAAACAGAGGTATTGAAATGGCTTTAACTTACCAAAATAGAGAAGGTGAATTAAAGTACTCTTTCACAGGTAACTTTGCTTACAATGACAACAAAGTATTGGATGTAAACAATGAAGACGGTATCATCTACGGTCCTACAATGTTCCAAACTGATGGTCAATTAGTAATGATGGAAGGAGAGTCTCTACCAGTATACTATGGTTTTAAAACTGATGGTGTATTCCAATCTCAAGCTCAAGCAGATGCATACAACGAAATGTATGGTAAAAATGCAGTAGCAGGTGATATTCAATATGTAGACTCAAACGGTGATGGTGTAATCGACGCAAATGATAGAACAGCAATCGGTTCTCCAGTTCACAATTGGTCTTACGGTTTAACAATTAAGTTAGAATACAAAGGATTTGATTTCTCAATGTTCTGGCAAGGACAAGCAGGTGGCGAAATGATCAATGCTGCAATGCGTCCTGACTTAATGACTACACAAAACTACCCTACAAGATACCTTGATTCTTGGACGCCTTCGAACCCGAATGCAAGCATGCCAAGATTCACTCACAACGATACAAACAAGAACTACACTTGGATGAACGATATGGTTCACTTAGAGGATGCTTCTTACCTACGTTTACAAAACATTCAAGTAGGTTATAACTTCAGTGACAAAGCTTGTGAGAAAATCGGTGTAGGTAGACTAAGAGTTTATGCTTCAGGTAACAACTTAGTGACTATCTCTGAATACTCAGGAATTAACCCTGAAAACGGTCACGGAGGTGTTTGGAGTGGTTACGACTTAGGTTCTTACCCTGTAGCAGCTTCTTACTTAGTTGGTCTTAATGTCACATTCTAATTATTGAAACAATGAATTTAAAACATATATTAATTGCAGGTGGTGTGGCATTATCATCAATGATGACTACATCATGTACAAAATTCTTGGAAGTTGATCCTACAAACAAAGTAGATGATTCTAATTTCTTCCAAACATCAACAGAAGCTTATCAAGCGTTGATGGGTATTTATTCTCAAGTAATCTTTGCTTACCCATATTCTGTAGCCTTACAATCAGACGTTCTTTCGGATGATATGTATACTGGTGCTGCCAATATTGGTGACATGAGAGAATACCAAGAAATGGCTCGTTTCCAAACCACTACTACAAACCCTACAATCGCAAATGTATGGTCGAAGTGTTACACTGGTATTCAAAGGGCCAATACTTTATTAGTCAACTATGACTTAATTGAGTTTAAAGGAACAGAGGAAGAAGATAAGAAAAACTACAAAGGAGAAGCATTGTTCCTAAGAGGACACTTCTACTTTGAATTACTTAGAAACTTCGAAAACGTACCATTAATCCTTGAACCTCTAGACGCTACAAACTGGAAAGGTGTAGAACAATCAGATCCAAGTGTTGTTTATGCTCAAGCAGCAAAAGATATGATGGATGGTATCGAGTTGATGGCTGAAAGAATTTCAGATGGTCAGCAAGGTCGTTTAGATAAATATGGAGCGAAGGCAGAATTGGTGAAAATGTTCATGTTCTACACAGGATACTACAACCAACAAACAATGCCTGTTGAAGGTGGTGCTGCTATTGATGCTAATCAAGCATTAACTATGGTAGATGATATCATCAATAACTCTGGTAGAATGTTGATCGAAAACTATGGCGACTTATACTCTCCAATTAGTGCAGATTTCAACCAAGAAGTATTATTTGAATTCCCTTATGTAGCTACAGGTTCATCAGATTGGGGAGGTAGCTTCAGAGGTAATTATCAATGTATCCAATCAGGTCCTCGTGATCGTGAAGCGAACCCAGGTACACCAATTTTAGCTGGTGGATGGGGTATAGGTATTCCTTCTCAAGAGCTATATGAAGCTTATATGGAAGAAGGAGATCTTGAAAGAATGCACGGTACTATCGTTCTTGCAGAAGAGTTGATCGATGCAGGTGGAGGATTAGGTGCAAGCTTTAACCACTCAGGTTTATTTACCAACAAGATTACTACACACACCTCTCGTTTCCCTGATGCTGGATCTAGAGAGTTGAACTACAGTGTTAACTACCACTATATCCGTTTAGCAGATATCATGTTATTAGGTGCAGAGTTGGCTGTAGAATTGGGTCAAGATCCTAGTAAATACTTCAACCCAGTGAGAGAAAGAGCGAATCTTCAACCAAAGAGTGGTATCACTTTAGAAGATATCAAGAAAGAAAGAAGATTAGAACTAGCATTGGAAGGTCATCGTTACTTTGATGTATTAAGATGGTCTAAAGGTGATATCAACTATGTAAACAACGAATTAAGTGTTACTTCATATACTCTAAGAGGTCCAAGAGTAGAAGGAGATGAATACTTAAACGGAACAGGTCAGAACCTTACTGGTGATATCGGAGCATCTGCAGACTTTATTGTCAACTTCGATAACTCTAAAAGAGGCTTCCAACCGATTCCTCAAACAGAAAGAGACTTAAATCCATTGTTAAAACAAAATGCTGGTTACTAATCAGTAAGTTGTTGAGACAAACTAAATAGAAAACTGCCATTGCCTTTTGGTAGTGGCAGTTTTTAAATAAACAAACTTCAATACCTGAATAGATGAAGCAATATAAATTACTAATTATCGGCATTCTTTCTCTATTATTAACTTCACCATCAATTGCAAAAACTTCTGATTCTGAACGTCCAGATAAGAAGAAAGAAACAAGGGAAGAGAAAGTAGAGAAAATATTAAAAGAGCTTACTTTAGAAGAGAAAGTAGGACAAATGACTCAAATCACATTAGATGTAATCACTGTAGGTGAAAATGCATATGTAAGTAATGAGCCATTAGCAGTAGATACTAAATTATTACAAGAAGCAATTAGAAAGTATAAAATTGGTTCGGTATTAAATACTGCAAACAACAGAGCTAGAACTCCTGAAAAGTGGAATGAAGTGATTTCTGCCATTCAAGATGAAGCCATGAAAGAAATTGGTATTCCTGTTTTATACGGAGTAGACGCCATCCATGGTACTACTTATACTGCAGGGGCAACTTTCTTCCCTCAACAGATTGGTTTGGGGGCAACTTGGAATCCAGAGTTAACAAGAAGAGGAGCAGAAGTAACAGCATACGAAACTAGAGCAAGTTCAATTCCTTGGGATTTTTCACCAGTATTGGATATGGGGAGAAACCCTAGGTGGCCACGTATTTGGGAAACTTATGGTGAGGATGTTTATTTAACATCTCAAATGGGTGCGGCAGCGATTAAAGGTTATGAAGGTGAGAACAATGACTTATCTGATGAAACTAGAGTAGCGGCTTGTATCAAGCACTTTATTGCTTATGGTGCTGAGAAATCAGGTAAAGATAGAACACCAACTTATTTACCAGAAATTGAATTAAGAGAACATTACTTACCTTCTTATAAAGCAGCTATTGATGCAGGTGCTCATACAATCATGATCAATTCAGGTATCATTAATGGTGTTCCTGTTCATGCTAACTATGAGTTAATCACAAGACTATTAAAAGAAGAGTTAGGTTTTCAAGGTTTAGTGGTGACTGACTGGGCGGATATCGAAAATATTCACAACAGAGATAAAGTTGCTGAAACACACAAAGAGGCAGTAAAATTGGCTATCAATGCAGGGATCGATATGGCAATGGTTCCTTACAACTATAACTTCACAACAAATTTAATTGAGTTGGTAAAGGAAGGTGAGGTAAGCATGGAACGTATCGATGATGCTGTAAGAAGAATCTTATTGGTAAAAGAAGAGTTAGGTTTATTCAAAACTCCATACCCTAAAGTAAAAGATTACCCTAGGTTTGGTAGCGAAGAATTTGAAAAAGATGCATACAAAGCAGCTGCGGAATCTATTACATTATTAGAAAATAACAACGATATATTACCTTTACCTAAAAATGCTAGAGTATTAGTAACTGGACCAAATGCTAATTCAATGCGTACATTAAATGGAGGCTGGTCATACTCTTGGCAAGGTGAAAAGGTTCATGAATTTGCAGCTGAATACAATACTATCTTAGAGGCAGTTCAAAATAAGTTAGGAAAAGAGAATGTAAAATACGCTGCTGGTATTGAGTATAAAAACGATGGTCAGTACTATGAAGAGCAAAACATTGATATTGATGCTGCAGTAGCGGCTGCAAAAGATGTTGATTACATTTTACTTTGTATAGGTGAAAACACGTATACAGAATCACCAGGTAACTTGCATGACTTATATATTTCTCAAAACCAACGAAAGTTAGCAGAAGAGTTAGCTAAAACAGGTAAGCCAGTTGTGATGATTTTAAATGAAGGTCGTCCTCGCTTAGTATCACAATTTGTTGATAAAGCAGAAGCGGTATTACATGTATACTTACCAGGTAACTTTGGTGGAGATGCATTAGCAGATGTGTTAGTTGGTGATGTAAACCCTTCAGGTAAATTGCCATACTCATATCCGATGTATCCAAATGCTTTAGGTACTTATGATCATAAGCCATCAGAAGCTCCAACAAAAATGGAAGGAATGTATGATTATGATTCATCAATGCCTTTACAATGGAGATTCGGTCATGGTTTAAGCTATACTTCTTTTGATTACGCTAACTTGACATTATCTTCAAATGAAATCAATGGAGAAGATACTTTTACAGTTTCTGTTGATGTCAAAAACACTGGAGAAGTGGTTGGTAAAGAAGTAGTACAACTTTATACATCGGATTTATATGCTTCTGTAACACCAGACAATAAGCGTTTAAGAAGATTCGAAAAAGTAGAGTTGAAGCCAGGTGAAACTAAAACGATTAAATTCACATTGTCTGGTAAAGATTTAGCTTTTGTAAGAGCTGATCTTAAAACAGCAGTAGAAAAAGGTGACTTTAAAGTGAAAATAGATAAGTTGTCAGCAGATCTTAAAGTGAAAAATACAGTCGTATTTGATAACAAAGAAATCTAGGCAAAGAAAATAATTATCTAAAAAAGGGGTTGAAATGAAGGTTTCAATCCCTTTTTTTTCATTTTAATTTATTCTCCATTACATTACGAGAACTAAACCTGTTACTTTTTGATATGAAAACTACAAACGTACTTCACTTACTATTACTGATTATATCGACAAGTTTGTCACTTAATGCTCAAACAAAGCATAAGGCAGACAGTCTAATTGTCGTCTTAAATGAAAAGGAATCGACTCTTTCAAAAGATTCGTTAGCGATCTATTATAATCGTATTGGTTATCATTTAAATAGTTTAGAGTCTATTCCCTATCTAGAAAAATCTATTCAACTTGCAGAAGAGTTAGAAGACTATGATCAAAAAAGTGTAGCGATTGAAAACCTAAGTAATATTCATAGAATACTAGGAAACAATTTGAGGGCTATAGAATTACTAAATGAAGCATCCCAGATAAATATTAGGCTAGATAATAAGTATTATGAATGTTTGAACTATGCCCAATTGGCAGGGATCTATTATACCACTTATGAATATGAGGAGGCAATAAGGTATTATAAAAAAGCAATCAGAACCTTTCCTGAGAACAAGAAAAAACTTAATTACATATTTACGATCAACAATACTGGAGAATGTTATCGCCTATTAAAGCAATATGATAGTGCAAAGGTTTATTTAAACAGAGCAATAACACTCAATAAAGCAACAAAATCTGAAGTTATTGATGGCTTTGCATATGGTAATCTTGGTATGGTACAGTTTGCTTTAGGTGAAAACGATATTGCAAAGACCAATCTAAAAAAAGGGGTAGTTAAACTCAAGAACAATGGAGATGATTTAAATGCAGAAATCTACAATGTAGAATTGATAAAATTGGATGAGATAGAACATAGAACCGAAGGGTTAGAAACTAGGTACCTAACATCCTATAAAGTATTTAAAGAACTACAAGCGAAAGAACAGGTAAAAGAAATTTCTAAAGAACTAGTAAGATATTATAAAAATAAGGGGCAGTATAAAGATGCTTTATTTTTTGAGGAGGAAATGATCTTATACAAAGACTCATTGATTAATATTGAGAGTTTAAGGAAACTAGAAGATGCAAAACATCAATTTGATTTAGATCGAGTAGCATTTGAGCTAGAATTATTAAAACAGAAAGATGCTTTAAAATCTTATGTTTCCATATGTGCAGCTGTAATTGCAATGATTTTTATTGCACTATCAGTTTATCTCAACTATGAATCCAAGCGAAGAAAAAAAACAAATCTGTTATTACAGCAGCAGAAAGATATTATAATGGAAAGGGAAGAAGAAAAAGCCCTTCTTCTAAAAGAACTGAACCATAGAGTGAAAAATAATCTTCAAATGATTTCTAGCTTATTGAATCTTCAAAGTAATCAATTAGGAGATCATCCTGCAGTAAAAGCGATAGACTCTGGAAGGTTTAGAGTAGAGGCAATGTCATTGATCCATCAGAAATTATATCAGACTGATGCACATATAGATATTGATTTAAAAAACTACTTAGAAGATTTAGTCCTAAATCTAACTTTTAGTTTTGATGCTTCTTTACAGCCACAATTTGAAGTGGATGATATTCCATTACATATTGATAAAGCAATTCCATTAGGCTTAATAGTTAATGAATTGGTGACTAATGCAATGAAATATGCTTTTGAAGGAATCGACAATCCTCAGTTAATCATTAGTGTGAAGAAAGAATCAGAGCTATTAATCGTTAAAGTAATGGATAATGGTATCGGGTTGGAAAATAGCGTATCTAATGGAACTTCTTTTGGATTACATCTTGTAGATTCACTGGTAAAGCAATTAAATGGTACATTAAGTAAAGACTCTTCCAAAGGAACTATAATTACTTTAATCATAAGTGTTTAGATTATGAGTTAATAGTATAAATAATTAAGGTCAAGTTCTATGATAGTACTTGACCTTTTTCTTTCTAGAAGAAACTGAAATATCATTTATTAAAAAAGACCGCTTGCTGGCAACAAGCGGTCTTAATAGTATTACGAGTACGTGATGGATTATTTCAACGTACGTTTTGTTTCTGTGATTTCGAATGCTTCTACAACGTCACCAACTTTGATATCATTGTAGTTTGCGATGCTAAGACCACATTCGTAACCGAATTTCACTTCGTTTACATCGTCTTTGAAACGCTTAAGAGCACCGATTTCTCCGCCTTCAGTACCACCGTAAATAACAACACCTTCACGGATTAAGCGGATTTTAGAGTTACGCTTGATGTAACCATCTGTAACGTAACAACCTGCAACAGTACCCACTTTCGAGATTTTGAATACTTCACGAACCTCAACGTTACCAACAATTTTCTCTTCCGTATCTGGCTCAAGAAGACCCTCCATGGCAGCTTTAACATCATCGATAGCGTTATAGATTACTGAGTAATGACGTACTTCAATACCTTCTTTCTCAGCTAGCTTTCTTGCATTTGGAGTAGGACGAACTTGGAAACCAATGATCATCGTTGGGTTCTCCTTATCGGCAGCAGCTAAAAGGATATCTGATTCAGTAAGGGCACCAACACCTTTGTGGATAATTCTTACTTCAACTTCGTCATTCGACAGTTTCAATAATGAATCTGATAATGCTTCCACTGAACCATCCACATCACCTTTGATGATTAAGTTCAATTGTTGTAACTCACCTTGAGCAAGACGCTTGAATAGGTCTAAGTTAGGACGTTGAGAAGCTCTTAAGCTTTGCTCACGTGATAACTGCTCACGCTTGTTAGCAATTTCTCTTGCTTCACGTTCTGTATCAAGTACATTCAGTTTATCACCTGCTTGAGGTGCACCTGAAAGACCTAGTACCTGAACTGGAGTAGAAGGACCAGCTTCTGCTACTCTGTGTCCTCTATGGTCAAGCATTGCTTTCACTTTACCATAGTAACCACCAGCTAGCATTACATCACCAACTTTCATTGTACCAGCTTGTACTAATACAGTAGCTAAGTAACCACGACCTTTGTCTAATGATGCTTCAACTACAGTACCAACAGCGTTCTTATTAGGATTAGCTTTTAATTCTAATACTTCAGATTCTAGAAGTACACCTTCTAAAAGCTCATCGATACCCTGACCAAATTTCGCAGAGATTTCGAATGCTTGGTATTTACCACCCCAATCTTCAACAAGGATATTCATTGCTGAAAGTTGAGTTTTAATATTATCTACATTCGCATTTGGCTTATCTACCTTGTTAATCGCAATAACGATAGGTACTTCAGCTGATAATGCGTGGTTGATTGCTTCTTTTGTTTGAGGCATCACGTTATCATCGGCAGCTACAACGATAATTGCAACGTCAGTAACTTTTGCACCACGGGCACGCATCGCTGTAAAGGCTTCGTGACCTGGAGTATCTAAGAAGGCAATTTTCTTACCTGTCTTAGTTGTTACATCGTATGCACCGATGTGCTGTGTGATACCACCTGCTTCACCATCAGCTACGTTTGCATCACGGATGTAGTCAAGTAATGACGTTTTACCGTGGTCAACGTGACCCATGATTGTTACAATTGGAGCTCTTTCAAGTAAGTCTTCTGGCTTATCTTCTTTTTCTAAAGGTGCATCTACTTCTTCTTCAGCAGAAGCGAATTTAGGTTCGAAGTTAAATTCAGCACAGATTAACTCAATTGTTTCTTTATCAAGACGTTGGTTGATGGATATAAACATACCACTGTTCATACACGTCATGATGATATCTGCAACAGGAACATCCATCATGTTTGCTAAGTCGTTTGTAGAAACGAACTCAGTAACCGTTAAGATATGTTGTTCAGCTGCTTCTCTTTGTAAACGTGCTTCTTGTTCAGCCTCACGTTTATTTTTCTTCGCTTGTTTATGCTTACCACGAGTTGATTTAAAACCAGATTGGTTCAACTGTTGGTTCGCTCTCTTCATTCCTGATTGGATATCCTTTTCAGAAGGTTTACCCTTCTTCTTATTGCCTCCTTTCTTATTGCTACCTTGTCCTCTTTGAGAAGTAGCATCAGCATTACGGAATGTTTTTTCTTGGTTGCCGCCTTGGTTACCACCTTGGTTTCTGTTACCGCCTTGGCCACCTTGGTTTCTGTTACCACCTTGACCGCCTTGGTTTCTGTTACCGCCTTGGCCACCTTGGTTTCTGTTACCACCTTGACCACCTTGGATTCTGTTACCACCTTGGCCACCTTGGTTTCTGTTACCGCCTTGACCACCTTGGTTTCTGTTACCACCTTGGCCACCTTGGTTTCTATTACCGCCTTGGTTTCTATTGCCACCTTGGCCACCGCCTTGTTTAGCTCCAGATTCAGAATTTCCTACAGGAACTCTTTTCTTCTTGCGTTGTTTCTTTTGGCCACCTTGGTCATCAGAAGAAGCAACAGGACGTTGTTTTTTCTTACGTCTGTTTTCAAAAGAAGAAAGATCGACTTTACCTACTACAGTAAGTCCTTTTAACTCGTCTGCCTTAGCACTGATAGCAGCGTCTTCCTTTTTAGCATCTGCAGAAGGCTGAGCTTCGTTAGCAGGGGCTTTGCTAGCTACCTTTTCGTCTTGCTTCGGTGCAGCTTTTTCTTTGTTTTCGTTCTTTTTCACTTTTTCAGTAGGTTGCTCAGGTTTTGGCTGAGCTTTTGGCTCTTCTTTCTTTGGAGTAGCTTTAGGCTGTTCTGGTTGAGCCGGTTTATTTGGCGTTTCTTTAGCCTTTGGAGGCGTAGAAACTTTGTTTTCTTGTTTCTTCGGAGCTGGTGCTTCTGGTTTTGGAGCAGTTTTTTCTGCTTTCTTTTCAGGAGCTTTGTTTGCTGGTTTTTGAGATTTAGCCTTTTGAGAATCCAAATCAATTTTTCCAACTACTTTTAAGCTAGGTCTTCCGCTGTACGATTCAGCTTTTTCTTCTTTCTTTTCTTCCTTTTTAGGTGCAGAAGGAGCAGACTCAGCTTTTTCATCAGGATTACTGTTTTTAATGATCAGATGATCCTCTTCCTTATCTGTTGTTTTTGGTCTATTTGATTTTTTAGACTCAATAACTGTATTCCCTACTTTAGAAGAAATAGAGATTTGTGATGCCTCTTCTTTGTCTTGCATAGACTTGGCATTCATTTTCTTAAGCAAAGCAAATTGCTCTTCTGTGATCTTAGCATTTGGAGATGAAGATTCAATTTCAATGTTCTTCTTCTTCAGCTGCTCGATCAAGGTCGAGTGTCCTACGTTTAATTTTTTGGCCGCTTGGCCTAATCTGATCATCTTTTGATCTGCCATATAATCCTTTTCGTAATACTTTGTTCGTAACCTATTGCTATCACAGCAATTAATCAATAATAAGCTTAAAGCTTGACAAAGTGTTTTATGACGAACTTTACATATTAACACTTCTAGATTGCAAAGATATAAGTTACTTTCTTAAAACTTAAATTTAATTGCAAATCAAATCGACCTTTTTGCACTTATTATAGTTAATATTCCAATTTATAATACAAAAATAGAATTTTCAGCCCTCTTTCTGCTTACAAATTGTTGGAATAACATAATTAAAGGAGGTCATTTTTATTAATAACCTCCTTCAAAAAATATTTTTTATCTAAAAAACGGAGAATTTAGAGATTACTTTTTGATAGCAGCTAATACTTCATCAACTGTTTCTTCTTCTAAATCTGTTTTTTCGATCACTTCTTCTCTTGTTAAAGATGTTACATCGATAACTGTAGCTAAACCAACATTTTTGAATTCATCGATAATCCACTCTTCAATTACGTTTTTGTATTGGTCAAGGCTCACTGCATTTTCTTTTGTATCCGCTTCTTCGTACTCTTCAATGTCATCAGAGTAGTCGATAAGATCTTCTAAATCTTCATCGTCTTGATTGGCATTGTTTTGAGCTCTACCGTTACCACCTTTTTGGTCTTCCTCGAATTGTCTCTTCATCACTTCCATAATAGCAATGATAGTTTCTTCTTCAAGTTCAGTTCTACGCTCAAGCTCTGTAACGGTGTGGTCAAGAACGGCACCTGCAGTATCTAAACCAATACGCTTGAATTCATTTAACATCCAGTCATCAAACATATCGTTGAATTCCATTACATCATAGTCCATGTCGTCATCTTGACCTTCCATGATTTCTCTAAATACGTCGATTTCGTAACCAACTAATTTAGAGGCTAACTTGATGTTTTGGCCATTCTTACCAATAGCTAATGAAACTTGATCTTGAGGTAAAGTTACTTCAACACGCTTCTCTTCGTCATTGATTTTAATACCAGCAATATGAGCAGGGCTTAATGCTCTACGGATCATTAAGTCTAAGTTCTCAGTGTAGTTGATAACATCAATGTTTTCGTTTTGTAACTCACGTACGATAGAGTGAATACGAGAACCTCTCATACCTACACATGCACCTACAGGGTCAACTCTTTCGTCGAAAGATTCTACAGATACTTTTGCTCTTTCACCTGGCTCACGTACAATGTTTCTGATAGCGATTAAACCATCAAAAATTTCAGGTACTTCGTTTTCAAATAAAAGACGTAAGAATAGAGGAGAAGTACGAGACAATACAATTTTAGGGTTGTTATTGTTCATTTCTACTCTATCAATTACAGCGCGGATATGATCACCTTTTCTGTAACGGTCTTTAGGAATCATCTCGTTTCTTGGTAGAGATAATTCGTTGTTATCTTGGTCGATGATGATAAACTCTCTGTGTAAAGTTTGGTATACTTCACCCATGATTAATTCACCAACACGCTCTTTATATTGATCGAAAAGAACTTTCTTTTCTAAATCTTTTACTTTTTGAATTAGTGTCTGACGAGCAGTTTGAACCATTCTTCTACCGAAGAAATCAATTTCTACTGCTTCAGCTACTTCCTCGTCAACCTCGAAGTCTTCTTCGATTTTCTTTGCATCAGTTAAATGAATTTGAGTCTGAGCATCAAAGTCCTCAGCATCATCAGCGACAATTTGACGGTATCTCCAGATTTCTAAGTCACCAGCATCAACGTTAATAATTACGTCAAATGTAGCGTCATCGCCATATTGCTTACGAATCATTGTTTTGAATACATCCTCTAGGATTTTGATCATAGTAGGACGGTCAATGCCTTTCATTTTGGCAAATTCCTTAAACGATTCGATTAATTCTGAACTGTTCATATCTGCAAATGTTTTGTTGTTATGTTTTATGTGTAAAAATTAATTGAAAGAAACCTCAATTACCGTTTGTTCGATATCTGAGAAAGGAATTTCCATCTCTTTAATTTCTACTTTCTTTTTTCCTTTTTCTTTGATTTCAGCATCAATAATAATGCTTTCTTCATTGACTACTTTTAGCTTTCCAGTAAACTTAGTATCGTTTTTACGAGTTACTTTTACCTTACGGTCAATATTTTTAACGTATTGACGGTGTAATTCAAGAGGTTCACCTACTCCTGCAGAAGTAACTTCAAAAGTATACTCATCTTTGATTAGCTCTCTTTCATCAAGCTCTCTACCTACAGCTCTTGAAACAGAAGTAACTTGTTCGATTGTTACTCCATTGTCTCCATCTAAAATGATGAGCACTTTTAAGCGTCGCATGCCTTTTGCTTCAATTTTCACAATGAAAGTTGATTCATCAGGTAAGTTTTGCTCAGCGATTTCTCTTATTTGTGCAGCTAAATCCATTATTTTTTCTTCAATTATTGAAATCTTTTCAGAAAACAACATCAAGCTTTTCTTAATGTGGAATGAATATCAATTATTTTTATTTGATAGTCAATGATTTAATGGTGATCATTTCCGTTTTTAAGAAAAAATGACAAACAAAAAAGGGAGACGATTTTCGCTCCCTTCTAGATGCTTTCCATGATGTTGTCACAAAGATAGAGATAACATCTAAAAATGCAATAAATTTTTTGTGCTACTTTCTTAGTGTTAACACATAATTAGCCAATGCCTCTAAATCTGAATCACTGATCTGAGTTTTGTTGTATTCTGGCATGTAAACACCTTTACCGTTTCTTACAACATTTTTAATACCGTCAAGATCTAATTCGCTTTCAGATAATTTTGCAGCACCACTTCTTTGTGCATCACCGTTTGGTCCATGACAACTTAAACAAGTTTTTCCATATACTTTTTGACCTTGTTTTTCTATTTCTGTTAGACCTTCTGAAGATACTTCTACAGCAGGTGCGTTAGTCATTGCTTTACGTTGCTTAGCTTTGTGCATTTCTGCCATTCCATAAGCCATTGTTAAGCATAATAATGAACCTAACATCATAACCTTGTTGCTCTTCTTTGTCGCAATTACTGCTAATGGAATAGAGGCCACCACTAAGCCGAATTTAATCCATAATGCAGTTGAGATGACAATATCCGAAGCGAATATCATATATAAGCCTGTAGCCAAAAATGAAAATGAAACGATCATTTCTGGTACTTTGATCACTTTACGAAACTTCTCGAATGACCCTTGATTTACAAAAAGTAAAATCGTCTTAATTAAGTAGATAAGGAAAAAAAGACTTACTACAATTCTGTGCGTTAAAATAACGTGTGACATTGCTGAAACTGAGATGTTTATTTGAACTAAAGTTTATTATTTGCGTGTTGATGAATGCTCTTTCATCTACTAATGCGTTGCAATATGCATCATAATTATTAAAACTTGAACATAATTAAATTGTTTTTACATGATGCCTGCTAATTGGGTTCCCACTTCAGAACCAATAGCAACTCCCATTCCTCCCATTCTAACTCCTATACCGATTCGATCTGATAATAACTTAACAATAGGAGCCTTTTGGTCCCCAAATCCCATAATTCCAGACCATCTCATATCTATTGTAAAATCATTTTTAGGTAGAATAACTTCTTTTAATAAAGATTCTAATTGCTGTTGAATATATGGAGTCGTTTGAAGAGATGTTGTAGTTTCTCCTTCATAATCGAGATGTCTGCCTCCGCCAAAAAGGACACGATCTCCAACGTTTCTAAAATAATAGTAGCCTCGATCATAATGGAAAGTGCCTTTAAAAGGAAGATTTTGAATAGGGGAGGTTATTAAAACCTGACCTCTTCCTGGGTTGACGTTAAGTTGAGGTAATAAACGGTTGGTAAACCCATTGATACAAATACAAAGTTGTTCAGAATAAAAATCAACTTTTTGTAATTCATGATGTGCCTGTACAATGACTCTGTTTTCTTCATCATAGAAATCAATGACTTCTACCCCCGTTATAATTTCAATGTCTAATTGTCTTGCTTTACTTAAAAGACCTTTCATCATTTTTCCGGTATGGATTTGCCCTTCAAACTGATTGAAAAGTAATTGTTGGACATGGGCATTTGAAAACTTGAATGCTGCGATTTTATCACTCACGTTTAAAAAAACGGGTGCTTTAAAAATCGGTTCTAATAATTTATTGACTTCTTGTAGTTGATCTAAGTAATGTAATTGTTCATTACTGATTAATTCATATCCACCGTATTGATGGTAATCAAATGGAAAGTTGGTCAACCGGTTCTTTAACTTTTCCAGACCCTTATACCTTTTCTCTACAGTACTTAAAACAATATCCTCACTATAATGCTGTAGATCGTCAATGATTTCGGTAAGGCTTCCAAAACAGGCAAAACCTGCATTTTTTGTACTTGCCCCAGTCGGAAAAATCCCTTTTTCTAAAATTAGGACTGATTTCGAAGGGTTTTTCTCTTTAAATTCAATAGCAGTGCTTAAGCCTACAATACCACTACCTGCAATAATCAAGTCGTATTGAATAAAGCTGTCTTTCTCCCAGAAGCTAATCATGTGTTTGTTTGGTATAGTAAATGTGTTGTTTAACTTTATTGTGGTTTATCTTTATGATTGGTAGATAAATCGTTTCTATAAGTTACAAAAGATAGCGTAAACTTTACTGATTCTATGGCAACGAAGATTGTAAAAAAAGGCAAAGGAATAAAGTTACAGGAAGTAGCTGCAAATAAGCTTACTAAAGTGAAAGTAGGTTTAGGTTGGGAAGTACGAAAAGGCGGGCAACTCGATTTGGATGCTTCTGTTTTTATGTTGGGTAAAGATAAAAAACTACCTAGTGATGAATACTTTGTGTTTTATAACAACCTTCAGTCACCCGATGGAATGGTACGTCATAAAGGTGACAACAGAACAGGAGATGGAATTGGAGATGACGAAGAGATTTTACTTAACCTTCCATATATAAGTCCAATGGTACATGAATTACGTTTTGTGGTAAGCATTTATGATGCACAAGCTAGGAGACATAATTTCGGTAACCTTGAAGAAGCTTATATTAGAATGATCGACTTGGAAACAGGAGGAGAGATTCTTCATTATGATTTAGATGCAGAGTTTAGTGATGATACAGAAGTGGAGTTCGCTAAACTGGTAAGAGATGGTGACGGATGGCAGTTTGTACCTACTGAGTTGGGAACGAAAATAGGACTGCAAGGTTATGTAGATCGCTTTATTCCAGAGCTATAGAAACAGAGTGAAATTTAATTTTCATAGTGATTTATAACAAAAAGTAGACTTTTAGTTAAAAAAATATGTTACAATATTGGACTTCTTGTTGGGGGTCTTATAAATTATTTACATCTTCGCAGTCTATTACACCCACTGTCCTAAGACAAATTTTTAGAGGGAATTAACTGCAAATACAGCATATAAGCATGAAAGTCGGAATCATAAAAGAAGGCAAAATACCTGAAGACAAAAGAGTGGCTCTAACGCCTGCACAATGTGAGGAAGTTTTAGAGAAATACCCTGATGTTGAAATTTATGTTCAAAAAAGCCCAATTCGTTGTTACAAAGACGAGGAATATCAGGAAGCAGGTATTGCTGTGGTAGATAATGTAGATGATTGTGATATCCTTTTAGGAATCAAAGAAGTGCCAATTCCAGAATTGGTTGAAAACAAAAAATACTTCTTCTTCTCTCATACTATCAAAAAACAACCATATAACAGAGAATTATTAAGAGCGATCATGTCCAATAATATCGATATTATGGACTATGAAGTACTAACAAGAGAAGATGGATCAAGAGTTATTGCTTTTGGACGTTTTGCTGGTTTAGTTGGTGCTTATAATGGTTTGTTAGCCTATGGTAAAAGAATGGGGACTTATGATTTAAAGCCCGCTCATCTTTGCCATGACTTAAATGAACTTTGGATCGAATGTAAAAAAGTGAAACTGCCACAAGACTATAAAATTGTTCTTACAGGTAGTGGTCGAGTAGCTAATGGTGCCGTAGAAACATTATTGGCCGCTGGAATTAAAAAGGTAAGCAGAGAAGACTTTATTAATGAATCTTTTGGTCAGCCTGTATTTGTACAGTTAAGATCAAAAGACTACCATGTGAAGAAAGACAATACTCCTTTCGAAATCAAAGATTTTTATGCTAACCCAGATGATTTTAACTCTACTTTTGGAGATTTTCTTCCTGTAGCAGACATGTTGGTTGCTGGTGCATTTTGGCACCCTGCTGCTCCAGTCTTGTTCACAAAAGAAGATATGAAAAAGGATGATTTTAAAATTAAAGTAATTGCCGATGTGACATGTGATATTGAAGGTTCTATTCCTTCTACTGTCCGTCCGTCTACAATTGCAGATCCTTTATATGATTTCAATCCTAAAACAGGTAAAGAGGAAGCCGCATTGTCTTCAGAAGATAACATTACGGTAATGGCAGTAGACAATTTGCCAAACGAATTGCCAAGGGATGCTTCTGAATCATTTGGTCGTCAGATGATTGATAACGTATTGGAAGATTTATTTATCGAAGATAAAGGGATTATTGAAAGAGCTACAATCACACATGGTAAACAACTTACTCCTAAGTTTAGTTACTTACAGGATTATGTTGATGGCAAAGAATAATCAATATTGATATAACATAAAAGGTTGCTGAAGATGAGTCCTCAGCAACCTTTTTTTATTGAATAGATTTTACTTTTTGTGGCAGTACAGGTGAGTGTTCGTTCATGGTAATCTCTCCATTTATAGCTTTAGCAATAGCCCTCTGACTGTATGGATCATCATTGTATACATTGATACGACTCCATATTTGTGGTAGGTATAAGATATTTTTATAAGGATCTCCAACACCAATAGATACTACCTTATTTCGTGGTAACATATTTGATGACCACATGCTGAGGGCTTCATCGCCATTAAATAATAGTGAACCCCAAGGTGCATTAGGTTTTGAATGATATATAAATAGAATTTTATCATAAGTGTTGTTCACTTCTTGAAGTTTACCCGCATTAGCAAAATATGATAGACCAACTTTTTCATCTACTTTATATCCTCTTTCCTGAAGTTCATTTTTTAAAGTCTTGAATTTACTTTTGATAGTATTTTGACTTACGTAAACGAATAATAGAGAAGGAGTTTCATCTGACTTAATTGGTAAGACATCATGTTTATTGGCGATAAGTGTGATGGCTTTATCGGCAATTTTTTGAGCAGTTTGCTTATTCTCCAATAAGGTAGTTTTAGTGATGTTTTTACATGCTTGATAGTCTTTATTAAATAATCCTTGCTGGGTTTTTATTCTCCAAACTCTTTGTACAGCATCATCTAGCCTGTCCATGGTAATAATTCCTCTTTCCACTCTTGCAACAATAGTATCCATAGTAGCTAAAGAGGGCCATAAAAGGATATCACAACCCGCAACGAAGCAGGCAACTTCAGTCTCTAATTGATTTGGGTAATAATTCGTGATCCCTGCCATATTGAGTGCATCAGAAACAACAACTCCATTGAATCCCATCTCTTTCTTCAATAATCCTTGTAAAAGTTCAGAAGAGAGTGTCGCAGGAAGGTATTCTCCATCTACTTGTTCTTTCTGATATGCTGGAAATGTAATATGGCCTGGCATAATTGCCTGTACACCTTCATTAATTACAGTCTGAAATACTTTACCATGTTCTTGATACCATTCATCCATAGACAGCTGCATAGAAGAAGTTGCAAAATGTTGATTGATAACATCTGTTCCATCTCCTGGAAAGTGCTTCGCAGTGGCTACAACACCATTACTTTGGAGTCCATTAATTTGATGTGGTAGCACTTTAATGGCTACTTCTGTTTGGTCTCCTGTTGACCTTGAATTAGTTAAAAAATTAGAAGGATTAAGGTTAATGTCTGCCACAGGGTTTAGTACCCAATTTATACCTAAACTTCTGGCTTCAGTAGCTAAAACTTTCCCAAATTGATGAGCTAATTCGGGTGACTGAGCTGCACCTAAAGACATTTCACCAGGAAGGTATGTATATTCTTTAATTACCTCTCCAAGACCCGATTCAAAATCTTCTGAAAGTAACAAAGGGTATTTGCTATTTTTTTGTAGTTCTTTTGCTATGGATTGAAACTTTTCAGGTGAAGTACCAACACTCCAATTGGCAAGAAAGGAAGATCCAATAGGGTATTTGGATAGAAAAGTTTTAATACTTCCATTGCCGTATTTTTCAATGTCTTTTTCTGAATAATTAAAGCAGATCACTTGCCCTACTTTTTCTCTAATCGATAACTCTTTCCAGCTCTCATCTATTGGGAAGCTATACGCTTGGTTAGGAGTGATGTGGGTTGTTTGCTCTTTTTGGGGTAATGAAGAGCAACCTATCAATAGACTACTTGCTATTAAAAGGGTACTTTTAAAATAATTCATTCTCTTTACTTCTTAATTTAGTTGCTTGCTATGACCGATAATGTTCTCGGAGCAATTTATTAAATTCTTTAGTTATTAAATCTTAAATACATAAAAAGCATCACTCTTCTTAATACTCAAGAAAAGTGATGCTCTGATGGATAGGTGACTACCTCAATTTATAGAATTCCTTTGTTAGAATTTTTAGGGAATTTGACTGTAGAAGTAACTTTTAAGTCTACTTCTTGATCACCAACATATAATTTGAAATCACCTTTTTCAGTAACATACTCCATATCCTGACCAATAAAAGCGAGATCTTTTCCAAATACTTTAAAAGTGATATCTTTTGTTTCTCCTGCTTTCAAATCAATCTTATCGAAACGTCTTAAACGAACTACATCTGGAGTGACTGATGCATATAAATCTTTAGAGAACAATTGAACTACTTCTTGTCCATCTCTTTTACCTGAATTCTTCACTTTTACTGAAACCGTAAATGATTCATCACCAGCAATCTCTGATTTAGATACTTTTAGGTTACTATAATCAAAGTCTGTATAACTTAAGCCGTAG
This sequence comes from Flammeovirga agarivorans, assembly GCF_012641475.1. Taxonomy (NCBI): domain Bacteria; kingdom Pseudomonadati; phylum Bacteroidota; class Cytophagia; order Cytophagales; family Flammeovirgaceae; genus Flammeovirga; species Flammeovirga agarivorans. The sequence continues at coordinate 950,864 of NZ_JABAIL010000001.1, forward strand.
CCAAAAGGATATTGTATACTTGTAGAGCCAACGTAGTCATACATACCTTCCATTTTTTCTGAAGATTCAGAAGGCTTATGATCGTATGTAGTTAAAGCGTTAGGGTATTTAGGATAAGTGTATGGAAGCTTACCAGATGGGTTTACTTCACCTACAAGAATATCAGCCAAAGCATCTCCACCAAAGTTACCAGGAAGGTAAGTATGGATTACACCTTTTGCTAAAGGTTCGATATTACTAATTAAGCGAGGGCGACCTTCATTCAATACCATAATGATAGGTTTTCCTGTTTTAGCTAATGCTTCAGTTAATGCTTCTTGGTTCTTGGAAATATATAAATCATCTAAGTTACCTGGAGCTTCAGTGTATGTATTTTCTCCTATACATAGTACAATATAATCAACACCTTTTGCGGCATTTACTGCTTCTTGAATATTGATATTTTGCTCTTCAAAGTATTGTCCATCGTTTACATATTCTAGGCCGGCAGCATATTTTACATTCGACTTTCCTAGCTTATTCTGAATTGACTTCAAGATCGTATTGTACTTGTCTGTAAACTCATGAACTTTTTCACCTTGCCAAGAATATGACCAACCTCCATTTAACGTTCTCATCGAGTTGGCATTTGGTCCTGTTACCAGCACTTTTGCATTTTTAGGTAATGGAAGAATATTCTTGTTGTTCTTTAATAAAGTAATCGATTCAGAAGCAGCTTTGTAGGCAGCATCTTCATGTTTTTTACTACCAAAATCAGGGTAGTCTTTTATATCAGTATAAGGCTTGTCAAAAAGGTTTAAGGCTAATTTAACTTGAACGATACGCGTTACAGCATCGTCAATTCTCTCCATACTTACTTCTCCTTCATTTACCAATTCGATTAGGTTAGTAGTGAAGTTGTAATTGTAGGGAACCATTGCCATATCGATACCTGCATTGATCGCAAGTTTTACTGCTTCTTTATGAGTGGCCGATACTTTGTCTCTATTGTGTATATTTTCGATATCAGCCCAGTCTGTTACTACGAGGCCTTTAAAACCAAGTTCTTCTTTTAATAAAGTTGTAAGAATTTTGTAGTTGGCATGTACAGGAATACCATTAATGATTCCTGAATTGATCATGATAGTATGAGAACCTGCATCGATCGCAGCTTTGTATGAAGGTAAGTAATGCTCTCTTAATTCGATTTCAGGTAAGTAGGTTGGCGTTCTGTCTTTCCCTGATTTTTCAGCACCATAGGCCACAAAGTGTTTGATACATGAGGCTACAGCATTTTTATTGGTTAAGTCGTTGTTTTTACCTTCATAGCCATCTACTGCAGCAGCACCCATTACTGAAGTGAGATATACATCCTCTCCATATGTTTCCCAAATTCTTGGCCATGCAGGGTTTCTGCCCATATCCAATACAGGTGAGAAAGTCCAAGGTATCGAACTTGCTCGAGTTTCATAAGCACAAATCTCAGAACCAATACGATTTAGTTCGGGATTCCAAGTGGCAGCCATACCGATTTGTTGAGGAAAAAATGTCGCTCCAGCCGTATAGGTAGTACCATGAATAGCATCAACACCATACAATAATGGAACACCAATTTCTGACATACTTTCTTTTTGAAGCATGGTAATTACTTCGTTCCACTTTTCTGGTGTTCTCGCTCTGTTGTTGGCTGTGTTTAATACTGAACCTACCTTATACTTTGCGATAGCTTCTTTTACTAATTTAGCATCCAACGATAATGGCTCATCACTTTCAAAAGCATTTTTACCTTTAGTGATCACATCTAATGTGATTTGAGTCATTTGTCCTACTTTTTCTTCCAATGTTAGTTTTTGGACAATTTGTCGGGCTTTTTCCTCGTTGCTCAAGTTGCTTGAGGCAATTTTTTCGATGTTGTTGAAATCATTGGCAGTTGTTGGAGAGCAAGAATAAATACTTGCTGCCAATGCAATCATTGCAAATCCTCTGACTGTGTTCTTAATCATCTTTATTTAGTTTTAAATGAAATGTGTAAGTATCGAGAAGAGAAAAATTCCCTTCCCGATGACTTATATTTTATAGAAAGTGTTTTGTTACTTCTAGTATCCTTGATTCTGCTTCAGTTTATTATTTAAATCAAGCTCTCTTTGTGGTATTGGTAAGAATCCTCTTTTTGATGCGTCGAAATTGATTATGAAATCATTTTCTACACCGACGTCTCCGGTCATATTTACTCCATTGATAATGTATTTTTCATCATCATGTGTTGGAGGAGTAAGTGTGTATGAAGGGACATCAAGTGTTTGCTTCGCATAATTTAATCCTCTTCGTAATACATCGAAGTATCTGTGGCCTTCAAGTGCTAATTCCAAACGTCTTTCTAAATAGATGGCGTCTAAATCTACACTTGCTAAAGGCTGAAGACCTGCTCTGTTTCTTACCTGATTCACATATTGTAATGCTTTCGCATCATTTATTCCTAAGTTCAGTTCTGCTGCCATTAATAAAACATCAGCTAATCTGATATAATGGTAGTTCTGATCGTAGTTTAATTCTGGAGCACCCGCACCTGCATATCTATAAGCATGTGTAGTGTACTTGTTGACAAACATTCCTGTATAGTTGAAGTGGGCTTCCATACCGTTGGCATTTGGAGCATCCAATAATTCTTTTGCATAGACGATAGTAGAAGATTTTCTAGTATCATTTTCTTCGAATAATGCTTCTAATTGACGAGTAGGAGCACCAAAACCCCAACCTTGTGCTAATAAATCTGACGAGTGACCTCTAGGGCCTGACATAATACATTGGTAGTTACCAAGTTTGTTGTGAGACCAATCTCCAGTTCCTGTATTGGCAAAACAGATTTCAAAAAGAACCTCCTTGTTGAAGTTGCCGTTTGCGTTGAATAAATCCGCATAATTTGCTGATAGACTAGCACCTGAATTTTGAATGATATCTTCAGCCATTGCAATCGCATCAGCTTTAGTAAAAGGTTCATGATCTTCAACAGGCATTGCATCTTTTTGGTAATACCCTGTGTAGAATAAGAACATCTTAACTAGTTCAGCTTTTGCAGCATACTTTGTCAGACGACCAAGGTCACTATCTACATGACGTTCTGCCATAAGTGGGATAGCATTAATCATATTTGCTGCAGCGTATGCATAGCTCTCGTCTGGAGTAGCCTGTTCTATATCTTCCCAGTTATCACCACCTAATGTTTCTCTTACGATAGGTACATTTTCAAATAGACGTAAGACTTCAAAGTAGTAATGTCCTCTTAGGAAAAGTGCCTCGCCTTCGATATGACTTTTTAACTCTTGCTCATTTGATTTGAACTCGATCTTATCGTAACCTTCTAATAAAGTGGTAGCTCTTTGGATACCTACGTAACATTTTTTCCATGTTTTCTCACCCTGTTGGCTTACTGCTCTAGCATCAAACCTTGCAGCTTGTTGCCATCCTAGCATATCGTTCGAATTGGCTCCACCTGGATAAACATCATCTGACATTACATCAGCAGTCATTGCTTGAGGCATGGCTTGCCAATCCAAATTATCATTTCTCAGTAATTCATACGTTCCAATTAAAGCTTGCATGGCTTCAGTAGATGTTCTGAAGAAACTATCCTGATCTTGAGAATCTTTAGGAGTAATTTCGAGAAATTTGGAACAAGAGGTCATCGTCATAAATAATGCGAAGACGACGGTTATATATTTAATGTTTGTTTTCATTGTTGTTTGGTATTAGTTTTTAGAAAGTTACGTTTAGGCCTACTAAGAATGATCTAGCTTGAGGATATGAGCCAAGATCGAAACCTGACCCCATTGCACCACCATGTCCCATTTCAGGGTCAAGACCTGAGTAATCAGTAAATGTCAATAAGTTGTTTCCTGATACATACACTCTAAGTTTTTGCATTTGCATTTTCTGTGAGATATGTGCTGGCAGGGTATAACCAATCTGAACATTTTTTAGTCTTAGGTAAGATGCGTCCTCGATATGTACCATGTCATTCATCCACAGATAGTTGTTGTTTGTATCGTTGTGTGTGAATCTAGGCATGGTGTTACTTCCGTTTTCTGGAGTCCAGCTATTTAAATATCTAGTATTGTAGTTTTGATCAGATAGTAAATCTTGACGAGTCGCAGCATTCATCATTTTTCCTCCTGCTTGACCTTGCCAGAACATTGAGAAATCAAATCCTTTGTATTCAGCTCTTAAAGTGATACCATAGGTCCAATTATGAATCGGAGTACCAATGTCGGTTCTGTCATTTTCGTCGATTACACCATCGCCATTTGTATCAACATATCGGATATCACCTGGTTTGGCATTTGTACCAAACATCTCATTGTAAGCATTGGCCTGCTCTTGATTTTGAATTATACCGTCTGTTTTAAATCCGTAGAAGAATGGAAGTGAGTGCCCAACAGCCATAGCCATATTACCAACGGTGTTGTGAAGGCCATCACCGAAAATAAAACCATCAGTGTTGTTTACTTCTGTTACTTTGTTGTCGTTGTAGGCAACATTACCAGTGATAGAGTATTTGAAAGCACCTTCGTTGTTTTGGTAAGTAAGTGCGAGTTCAATACCTTGGTTTCTTACTGTACCTAAGTTGGTGATAGGATCTTCTTGACCTGTGTAATCAGGAACAGGCTTATTTCCTAAAAGGTCTTGTCTCTCTCTCGAATAGATGTCCACATTGGCTAAGAACATATCATTAAATAAACCTAAGTCGATACCAAAGTTAAACTCGGCAGCAGCTTCCCATCTTAAGTCTGGGTTGGCCATTCTAGTGATACCATAACCCGGCATAGGAGTTCCGTTAGGTCCAAGTGGATAAGAAGGAGTTGGTCCAAAAGCAGAAAGGTACCCAAAAGGAGGAATGTTCTCATTACCCACTTTACCCCAAGAACCTCTTACTTTTAAGAAATTGATAGTTTCACTATGCTTTAAGAAATCTTCTTGAGTAAGAATCCATCCAGCTTGTACGGATGGAAAGAAACCAAATTGGTGATTAGGACCAAAATTCGATGATCCATCATAACGCATTGTAGCGCTCAATAGATACTTTTCTTTGTAATCGTAACCTACTCTACCAAAGAATGACATTAATCTATGGTCGTAGAAGCCACCATTTGTTTTTTGTGAATTATCGTCAGAACCGTTTCCGATGTAACCATAGTCCCAACCTGGTAATTGTAGGTTGTTTCTACCGCCCCACATATCAGTACCCGTACTTTGTCGCATGGTCATACCTGCAAGTGCAGAGAACTTATGGTCTTCATTGATTGTCCATTCATACATTGCGGTATTTTCCCATTGCCAAGTACTATATTCTCCCATACTTTGGTTCACAGAACTTGTCGCTACCTGATTTACTGAGTTGTAATACGCTTCAGGTTGGTAACCTCTATTGGCCCAAGAACCGATATCCACACCAAAATCTGTTTTTAATGTTAATCCTTTAACTGCTACAGGTTTTACCTCAACAAAGGCATTACCAATAAACTTATTAGAAATATTATCTTCATAAGTGTTATGTAATCTTGCCATTGGGTTAACAATCTCTCTTAGTTGCTGATCAGAGATACCATAATATGCACCATTTTGCCCTGTTACTGGGTTGTATTGGTTAGGATTATATACTGGTGGAATTTGGTAAGTATCGTATTCGTCATTTTTATCATAGGCATATACTGGAGTCAATGGATCATGTAATAATGCATTCTGAATGGCTCCACCAAATTGTTCATTTTCATTAATACCAGACCTTTCCTCTCTCACAAAAGTGGCATTTACACCTACCTTAACAGATTCAGAAACTTTATGTGATGAGTTTAAACGGAAAGTATATCTTTCAAATTGAGATTTTTCAGGAGCTACAATACCTTCTTGTCCGAAATATCCAAAACTTGCTAGGTAGTTAGATGTTTCTGTTCCCCCAGAAGTAGAGATACTATGGTTTTGGATCGGTGCTGATTGAAAAATTTGATCTTGCCAATTTGTATCGTGCTTAGGGTTGTTGATTTGATCACTAGAAAAAATAGCATCCCCACCAGAATTTATAGATCCTTGGTTATGTAAGGTCATGTATTGTTGAGCGTTCAAAAGTGGAGATTGTCTCCATGCATTTTGAATTCCATAATACCCGTCGTAAGTGACAGTAGACTTACCTGCTTTTCCTTTTTTAGTTGTGATCATAACTACACCATTGGCACCTCTTGAACCATAAATAGCTGAAGAAGCTGCATCCTTTAATACTTCCATCGACTCAATGTCATTTGGATTTAGGAAATTGATGTCGTCCACTTGCATTCCATCGACTACAAATAGAGGGCTGTTATTTCCGTTTGATCCAGTTCCACGAATCCTAATATCTACACCTGCACCTGGTTGTCCAGAAACGTTTGTAACCAGAACACCTGGCGTTCTACCTTGCAAAGACTGAGCTGCGTTGCCGATAGGTGTTTCCGTTATCTCATCTGATTTAACTGATGCAATGGCACCAGTAACTACAGATTTCTTTTGAACACCGTAACCAACAACTACAACTTCTTCTAGTTGTTCGACATCTTCTTCTAGTTGAATTTCAAAATTACTTCTAGATCCGATGTCTATAGTTTGTGTTTTATATCCGATGAACGACACTGCTAATCTTTTGTGTCCTTCTGATATTCTTAAGTTGAATTTTCCATCGAAGTCGGTAATAGATCCGATCTGAGTTCCTTCAATAGATACATTTACTCCCGGTAAAGGCATTTCATCCCTAGTGTCGACAATAGTTCCAGAGATAGTTCTTTCCTGTGCTAATACATTTATTGATGATAGGAGTACCATGGCAATAAATTGCATCAGTAGTATTGGTTTTACTTTCATAAAGTATTCTTGTAAGTGATTATTAGTTTTAGTTACATCTCATTTCAAATTCTGCAGATATTTTTAGCGAGATCGCGATGACACTGCAATGATAGAGAGAATAAGTGTATAAAAGCAATTACTCGAATAACTGTAAATCAAGGGCGTATCAATTAAAAAATAATTTTAAAGATTTGATTTAGAGTTGACTTCATGATTGTAAAAAATGTTACTAAAAAGGATTTATCAGTTAAAAAAAATCCATTCTTAACAAGAATTACGATAAAGGTAGTAAAGTTTTGGGAATTTTAATAAAGTTTATCCTCGAACTAAAGAAAAATTCAGATAAAAGCGGATAGTTCTTAAAATAGCAAAAATAAAGCCACCAAATATCTCTATTTATAGACCCGTTTTTTTGTTTTGAAGTTGTTTCTAGAAAGTGAAAGTTCTTGAATCTTAAAAAAATGTATTATTGGAGGAATCAATCGCTTCAATTTTTCTTTTAATAGAATTGTTATGAATAAATATTCATTTTATAGCTTATTTATACCCAATAATTCTACAACTTTTTCTACTTTTTTTGATGGATAAAAACATCACGATTCAGTCACCTCCTAATTGTTATATTTTTTTACAACATTAACTCAAAATGCATACTACATTTTTACTACATTAACATAAAAATCGCTGTTTTTGATGTTGTTTAAGTACATTTTTCTATAATTTAGCATCACATTACTAAAATTGTTAGGTCTACATTTATTGGATAGTTTTAAATCGTTTGCCGGATTCATTTAGAGAAAGAATAAGTACTACTTTTTATTTCGCTTTAGATCTAATAATAGACGAAACTAACGCAACATATTATTGAAGAAGAGAAATGAATGAAAAAATATCTATTAAAGAAAAAATAGGTTATGCTCTAGGTGATGGAGCAGCAAATATCGCTTGGAGGGGTGTAGCTACTTTTTTGTTAATTTTTTACACTGACGTATTTGGGATTGCACCAGCAGCTGTAGGATTATTAATGTTTTTTGCTCGATCATTTGATGGAGTAAGTGATGTTTTTATGGGTATGGTTGGTGATCAAACAAAATCTAAGTACGGAAAGTTTAGGCCATGGATTTTATGGACGGCCATACCACTAGGAATGATTTTATCACTTCTGTTTACAACTCCTGATTTATCAGACAGCGGTAAACTTATATATGCATACGTAACTTATATATTATTTACTTTAATTTATACGGCTAATAATATCCCATATGGAGCATTAATGGCAGTAATGACGGGTGATGATAAAGAACGTACAAGTATTGGTTCATATAGAATGGTAGGTGCTTTTGCAGGAGGAATGTTGGTTCAAGGTACCTTACTGTATTTAGTGACAACTTTTGGTAATGTGAACCCAACTATCGATATGGTAAGATTGTCTGAAGATACCGCCAAAGTAACTGTTTCTGCGGCTATTGACGTTCCTAATGCCTATATCAAAACCAAAGATGGGATTGCAACTTTTAAGTGGGGAGGCGATAAAGATGACACTCCTACACAGAGTAAAAGTTTTAATTTAGAAGCAGATAAAGAATATACTTTTATAGTTAATGGGGAGAGAAATCTATCTACAGATAATATTTCTATCATTAACCAAAAAAAGGGATATAGCTATTCGATTTACTTAATGTCTGCTTTTCTAACGGGCTTTATGTTTATCACATTCTTTAGTACGAAAGAAAGAGTGAAAGCTCCTGTAGCTCAGAAAACAAACCTCAAGAAAGATTTTAGAGACTTAATACATAATAAGCCATGGCTGGTATTACTATGTATTGGGTTGCTATTCAATATATATAATGCCATAAAGCAAGGGATAGTTGTAATCTATTTTACTCATTATCTGCATGACCAATTAATGGCGGCAACGTATATGGTTGGGTTAACCTTAGTATCGATTCTAGGTGCAATGGTTACTGCTCCGATTAGTAAAAAGATGGGGAAGAAAAACTTATTTATCTCTGCACTAGTCTTTTCCGGAGTAATCAATGCTTTAATAGTACTGTGTAATAAATCTGATATCACCGGTATTTTTGTTCTGGGTATGCTGTCAGAATTTGCTGCAGCGATATTTCCAACTTTATTCTTTGCCATGTTAGGTGATGCAGCCGATTACTCAGAGTATAAGAACGGAAGAAGGGCAACGGGTCTTGTATATTCCGCTGGTTCATTTGCGACCAAATTTGGTGGCGGTATAGCTGCTTCAATAATTGGTCTTGTATTATCAATGTACAACTATGATGGGTTGGATTCCTCATCTATCCAAGGGGCAATACCTGGTATTATTATGTTGATGAGTTGGGTACCGTCATTGATTGCAGTATTAGCTGCAGCCTTGATGATGCTGTATCCATTGGATGATGATAAATTATCCGCAATCACAACAGAATTAAGTAACAGAAGAATTCAAGAAAAAAATCAAGCTTCCACTGATTTGTCATCAGAAGAATTAGTGAACGCATAACAAACTAAGAAATAATATAAATATTAAAGATACGATCATGAAATACGGTTTTTTTGATGATGCTAACAGAGAATATGTAATTACGGATCCCAAAACGCCATTTCCTTGGATAAACTATTTGGGTAATCATGACTTTTTCTCTCTTGTTTCAAATACAGCTGGCGGCTATTCTTTTTATAAAGATGCTAAGTTTAGAAGACTAAATAGATATAGATATAACAATGTACCAATGGATAATGGTGGCCGTTATTTTTATATCAATGACGGAGAAAACATTTGGTCTCCAGGATGGAAGCCTGTCAAAACACCTTTAGATCATTACGAATGTCGTCATGGATTGAGTTATACGACAATCAAAGGTAAGAAAGCAGATATCGAAGCGGAAGTAACATTTTTTGTTCCATTAAATGCTTGGGCAGAGGTACAAAAAATGAAATTGACCAATAAAGGGAAAACGGAGAAGACTTTTAAACTTTTCTCTTATAATGAATGGTGTTTATGGAATGCTGAAGATGATCAAAATAACCTACAGCGTAATTTATCTACTGGAGAAGTAGAAATTGATGGAGCAACCTTATACCATAAAACAGAATATAAAGAACGTAGAAACCATTATGCTTTCTATCATCTGAATCAGGAAATAGATGGTTATGATACAGATAGAGAGTCTTTTATTGGTTTGTATAATGAATTCTCTAATCCTAGAGCAGTATTGGATGGAAAACCATCAAATTCAGAAGCTCATGGTTGGTCTCCAATAGCATCTCATTACAAAGAAATTACTTTAGCTCCGGGTGAGAGTACTGATTTGATCTTTATTCTTGGATATATAGAGAATGAAGAAGAGGAAAAATGGGAGAGTAAAGGAGTAATCAATAAAACAAAAGCAAAAGCTTTAATTGAGCAATACAATACCGTTGAAAAAGTAGATGCGGCTTTAAAAGAATTAGCTGATTACTGGACGGAGTTACTTTCAGTCATCACATTGAACCACGCTGACGATAAACTTAACAGAATGGTCAATATCTGGAACCAATACCAATGTATGGTTACTTTCAATATGTCAAGATCTGCTTCTTTCTTTGAAGTAGGTATTGGTCGTGGTATGGGCTTTAGAGATTCAAATCAGGATCTAATTGGTTTTGTACATCAAGTTCCAGAAAGAGCGAGAGAGAGAATTATTGACATTGCTTCCACACAGTTCCCTGATGGTGGCTGTTATCATCAATATCAACCATTAACAAAAAGAGGAAATGATGCTATTGGTGGTGGATTTAATGATGATCCAATGTGGTTGATCTTAGGTACGGTAAGTTATATCAAAGAATCTGGAGACTTCTCTATCTTAGATGAAATGGTACCTTTTGATAATGATCCTAGTCTAGCTCAAACGTTGTTTGATCACTTAACTATATCTTTCAATCATGTCATCAATAATCTAGGGCCAAATGGTTTGCCATTGATAGGAAGAGCAGACTGGAATGATTGTCTCAACTTGAACTGTTTCTCTAAAGATCCAAACGAGTCGTTCCAAACGACAGAGAATAACACTGAAGGCTCTAAGGCAGAATCAGTAATGATTGCAGGCTTATTTGTAGTATATGGTACTGATTATGTTGCTCTTTGCCAAGAGTTAGGAAAGACTGAAGAAGCAGAAAGAGCACAGAATTGTGTAGATGCCATGAAAGAAGCTGTGAAGCAATTTGGCTGGGATGGTGAATGGTTCTTAAGAGCTTACGACTTCTACGGAAATAAAGTAGGTAGTGATGAAAATGAAGAGGGTAAAATCTTTATCGAATCTCAAGGTTGGTGTTCAATGGCTGAAATAGGTCTGGAAGAAGGAATGGTAGAAAAGGCATTGGATAGCGTAAAAGAACGTTTGGACACTCCATACGGTATTGTACTTAATAACCCTGCCTTTACAGAATATAAAATCGAATACGGTGAGATTTCTACTTACCCGGCTGGATATAAAGAGAATGCAGGTATCTTCTGTCATAATAACCCTTGGATTATGATTGGAGAGACAAAATTAGGTAGAGGAAACCAAGCATGGGAATACTTCAAACAAATTTGTCCTGCTTATCTAGAAGATATCCACGATCTACATAAAGTTGAACCTTATGTGTACTGCCAAATGATTGCAGGAAAAGATGCATATAAGCCAGGCGAAGGAAAAAACTCTTGGTTATCAGGAACAGCAGCATGGAATTTCTATACAGTAGTACAACATATTTTAGGTGTTAGCCCCGAATATAAAGGATTAAAAGTCGATCCTTGTATTCCTAATGAATGGGATACCTATTCAATCAATAGGAAGTTTAGAGGTGGAGAATATGCAATTACAATTAGTAATCCTGACAAAGTAAGTAAAGGAGTAGCAAAATTAATTGTAAATGACGAAGTGATTGAAGGGAATATTATTCCAGACTTAGGTGAAGGAAATCATAAAGTTGAGGTGATAATGGGAACTACTTCATTAGTAGATTCTGCCTCAGCTGAAGCAGTTGTTGCAGAGTAAATAAGTAATATAATATAATAATGAAAAAGCCTTCCTGAGTAATTGGGGAGGTTTTTTAGTATATATACGGGGTGTGTTAAGTAGATAAATCTATGTTTGTTATGTTTTTTAGATATTTTATACGTATTATTGCTTAATTTTTTACGCAAAACGTGTTTCATATTACTTTCACCAGACAACAAACTATTACTATAATATGATTAAACTATTCACCTTAATTCTAGGCATAATTATGCCCTCTCTTTGTTATGCAGTAGAATCAACGAACAACTCTCCATTAGTAAATCAAGATACCTTGTGGGTATTAGTATGTGCGATTCTTGTATTTTTAATGCAAGCAGGATTTAAAACATTAGAGACGGGTTTAGTAAAGAAAGAACATAAAGCAGGTGTTGGAGCCAAAAACCTTTTAGATATGGTAGCCGGTATTATGGGTTTCTTTTTGATTGGTTATTCTTTTATGTTCGGAGAAAGTCTTTGGGGATTTATTGGAATTGATACCAATTTAATGGCAGGGAACCATTTTACAAATGGAGACTTAAATGTTAATGGTACCGTATTTTTCTTATTCCAAGTTGCCTTTGCAGGAACAGCTTTAACTATTGTTTCTGGAGCTATGTCAGGTAGAACAGGAGTTTTACCTTATTTCATAGGTTCTATAGTGACTGCAATTATTATTTATCCAATTTTTGGTCACTGGGCTTGGGGTAACCTATTGTTTAGCAGTAACCATGCTTGGTTGGCAGAACTTGGTTTCCTTGATTTTGCTGGATCAACTGTTGTACATACATTAGGAGCAACTGTTGGTTTAGTAGGTATGATATTAGTAGGACCAAGATTAGGCCGATTTGATAGAAAAGGAAAGGTCTTACCAATTAAAGTATCTGATTATTCATACAGTATCCTTGGTGTAATGTTGCTTTGGGTAGGCTGGTGGGGCTTCAACGGAGGTAGTACATTAAAATTTGATGCTTCGGTATTCGAGATTATTTTAAATACTAACCTGGCCGCTGCAGGTGCTGGATTTTCAGCATTCTTAATGTGTTACTTTTTTCAAGATAGATCAGAGCTTATTGAAAAACTAATGGGCGGTGCACTTACAGGTTTAGTAGCCATTACCGCTTGTTGTAATATTGTGACTCCTTTAAATGCATTAATTATAGGATTGTTAGCAGGTATTATCCATAACCTTTCTTTCGATTTAATTCTTCGAGTATTTAAATTAGATGATCCTGTAGGAGCAATTCCTGTTCATGGATTCGGAGGTATCTTTGGTACTCTAGCTGTAGCACTTTTTGGTAAGGAAGAATTATTAGTTCTACCAAGATGGGAACAATTATTAGTTCAAGCAATAGGTATTGAAGTGTGTATTGCTTTTACAGTAGTAATTGCATTTATCATGTTTAAATTGATAAAAGTAACTTACGGATTAAGAGTAGCACCTGAACAAGAACTTGAAGGAATGCTTATTGGTAGAAATATGCCAGAAGAATTTTACCAAGAAGAAGGAGTTGTTAAAGTACAATATGTGTCGATGAAAGTATCTGATAAAGGTTATAACTTAATTAACTTTAAAGATTTCGTTGCTTTTAATAAGCAATACCGTGAACAATTGATCCAAGCGGAAAAGGTTAACTTTATCGATAGTAAGGGTAAAAAAGTGGACAATGCCACTGCTCTTAAACAATTGGCTATCCTTCTTAAGGAACCTTTAAAAGAAAATAATTTACCTAGCGTAGGGTAATCTTTATTCTTACCTATTAAATATAGAAAGTAGTGAAACACGAAGTTAAGTATTAATAGATACTTAGTTTATATATATAATAAAGCCAGAGTTGAATTGAATGACTCTGGCTTTTTCTTATATGTAGAGAATCGAACCAATCTTTAACATATCCTGTTTTTTATATAGACATATATTCAAAGAATCTATTTTTGATATCAGAAAAGCGTATTATTAAAGTAGCTTAATAGTAATAAAAGGTATATAACCTGTAAGCATTTAAAGTTCTCATGATCCTCTTTTGATTACTTATATTGTTTTCATTAGTTAGATAAAACTAATAGGAAAAAACAGTCTCATTAGAAAAGTATAATTTTCTGAGTCAATCTTTATATTAAGCGAATTGAGAACTTTTAAATATGACCCATTCACATAAATTTTAAATAAATACGTAACTAAAGTGTATTTTTAACGTTTAAAATTTACTATATTATTGTAAGAGAATTACAATTGAATTATTTTTGTAACCACACACATACTTATATAAACACTATCAGAAATGAGCCAGGTAAATACTGATATATTATCCACCCAACTTGATTTCAAGTGGAGTTTGAAGTTCAAAAGTGGTTTAGTACATGCTGCTACTTTTGCATTCAGAGTATTATCCAATGATCCTCTTGTTAGTAGAGTAAAAACAGAAAAAATTCATAGAGAGTTATTAACCAATAGCACATTCCGTAGAACATTTGGGATTGAAGATGTTAATCACGATGAATTAGTAGTTTATTCTACAAATATTAGTTCAAGTACTCAAGAATTAGATAGGAAGATGCATCAATTCCAGCGTTGGGTGAGGCAAGCTCAAAGAGATGCCAACATAATTATTGAAAAATTTTCACCAACTATTTAAAAAAAAGCAGAGATTACGTAGAAAATAATCTCTGCTTTTTTATTACGTATAAGTACTTAATTGTATTGTAACTATCTGTTGTACAGTTTGTTTACTAAATAGTACTGCAAAAAAGCAGTTTTTAACATGATTTAAAAACATTTTTCAATCTGCTTAATTCCCTAAATAACTTTTAATAATCACTTTATGTTTGCGTAAGAACTAAGTAAAAATACTTATTTAACAACAACAAAGCGTAAGCAAAAATGAAAAAACTAATCTACACTATTGTATTGCTATTGTGTGCAGCGGTAACAGAAGTAACAGCACAAGAATTCAAGCTCTCAGCAGAAATCCGTCCAAGATCTGAACTAAGAAATGGTTTTAAGAAATTGAGAACAGATACTCAAGAACCAGCATTTTTTACAGAACAAAGATCTCGTTTAAATCTTGATTACAAATCTGATAACATTATTATGAGATTGTCATTACAAGATGTACGTTTATGGGGATCAACAAACCAAATTTACAAAACTGATCCTAACGCTTTAACTAATATCTCTGAAGCATGGGCACAGTACAATTTCAATGAGAAAATTGGTGTAAAAGTAGGTCGTCAAATCATTTCTTATGATAACCAAAGATTTTTAGGTGGTTTAGAATGGGCACAACAAGGTAGAAGACATGATGCTGCTTTATTTATCTATGATGATAAAGCTTCTAAATTCAAATTTCATGTAGGTCTTGCATTTAACCAAGCAGGTTTCGAACCAGGTAAACTTGTAGGTAATGATTATACAGGTGTAAATAACTACAAAGCAATGGAATACATCTGGGCGCACAAAGATTGGGAAACGGGTAAATTATCAGCTCTAGTATTCAACGATGCGTTCCAATATGGATCAACTTCAGATAGTGTTTCTCAAAGACAAACTTTAGGTTTAGTAGGTAGCAAAAGCTTTGGTGGTTTAACAGTAGCAGGTGAAGGTTACTACCAAACAGGTACTTTAGGTATGGCAGATGTTAATGCTTACATGTTAGACTTAAACTTAACAGTTAAAACTAAAGTTACTCCAATCACATTAGGTTACCAAGTACTTTCAGGTGGTGATGCTGAGTCTGGTGAAATGAAAAACTTTGCTCCAGCATACGGAACAAACCACAAGTTCAATGGTTTTATGGATTACTTCTACGTAGGTAACGCTCACAACGATAAGAAAGGTAATAGTGCAGGTCTTCAAGATATTTACTTAAACACTGCATTCAAAGTTGGTAAAGGTACATTCAAAGCTCAAGTACACCAGTTTATCTCAGCAGTAGATATCTACAATACTGTTGAAGGTTCTGATTCACAATTCGAAAAAGTATCATCAAACTTAGGTACTGAGATTGACTTAATCTACGCTAGATCGTTAGGTAAAGATGCTTCATTATTAGTTGGTTACTCACAAATGTTTGCTACTTCATCAATGGAAGTATTAAAAGGTGGTAACGCTGACTTGATCAACAACTGGGCATTCGTAATGTTAACTTTCAAGCCGACACTATTCGTTTCAAAAGCAAAAAAAGAAGCTAATAACTAAATATATAGATTAATGATAATGGAGATCAGCCACTCCATTATCATTAACCAATCTTCTTTCAACAATCATCAAAAAATATACTCATGAAAAAGTTATTATCAAGATCACTTTCTACTGTAGTAGCGAGTGTGGCATTAGCTACAGTGATGTTTAGCTGTGGATCATCGAAAACATCGTCAGAAACACAATCAAACGTTACAGTATCAGCATCAAAGACAAAGCAGTTAGACATTGAAAAGCCACAGTTAACATTTGGCTTTATCAAGCTAACAGATATGGCACCTTTAGCCATCGCAAAAGAATTAGGTTACTTCGAAGATGAAGGGCTTTTCGTAACTATCGAAGCTCAATCTAACTGGAAAAACGTATTAGACAGAGTTATTGATGGTCAGTTAGACGGATCACACATGTTAGCAGGTCAGCCAATTGCTGCTGGTGCTGGTTTTGGTCGTCAAGCAGACTTAGTAACTTCTTTCTCAATGGACTTAAATGGTAATGGTATCACAGTATCTAATGATGTTTGGTCTAAAATGAAGCCAAATGTACCAAAAGATGCTGAAGGTAAGCCAGTACATCCAATTAAAGCAGACGCATTAGTGCCTGTAATTAAGGAGTACAAAAACGAAGGAAAAGCATTCAAAATGGGTATGGTATTCCCTGTATCGACGCACAACTATGAGATCAGATATTGGTTAGCTGCAGCAGGTGTACACCCAGGTTATTATACAAAAGAAAATATTCAAGGTCAGGTAGATGCTGATGTATTACTTTCAGTAACACCTCCACCACAAATGCCAGCAACATTAGAAGCAGGTACAATCTTCGGTTACTGTGTAGGTGAGCCTTGGAACCAACAAGCGGTATTTAAAGGAATTGGTGTTCCAGTAACTACTAACTATGATATCTGGAAAAACAACCCTGAGAAAGTATTCGTAATGACGAAAGAGTTTACTGAAAAGTACCCTAACACAGCTACTGCTGTAACTAAAGCATTAATTAGAGCAGGTAAGTGGTTAGATGAGCCAGGAAACAGAGCGAAAGCTGTAGGTATTTTATCAATGCCAGAATATGTTGGAGCTGATTCAGTTGTAATTGCAAACTCAATGACTGGTACTTTCGAATTTGAAAAAGGAGACAAGCGTTCGATGCCTGACTTCAACGTATTCTTCCGTCATAACGCAACTTATCCTTTCTATTCTGATGGTGTGTGGTTCTTAACTCAAATGAGACGTTGGGGACAAATTCCAACAGCTAAATCAAAAGGTTGGTACGACGAAACAATCAAGAAAATTTACAGACCAGACATCTGGGAAAAAGCTGCAAAATTATTGGTTGAAGAAGGTCACTTATCTCAATCTGACATCCCACAAACAGATGGTTATAAAGCACCTACTAAAGATTTTATCGATGGTGTATCGTATGATGGAAAAGATCCAATCGGTTACATCAATAGCTTTAAAATTGGTAACAAAGACGGGGCAATGTAATTCAATCTATGAAGTATGAACGGTAGAAATATCGTTCATACTTCCACTAACAAATCAATTATCATCATATCAGTACAAACTAATTAAGATCATGAAAGAGAAAATTTTACATCTAACAGGCATTCAAGCTTTCTTAACCCCTTGGGTAAACATATTCAAAGGTGAAGAGACTAAAAAGAACATTAACGTACTTATAAAATCTTATTTATTTCCTTTACTATCTATTTTGCTATTTGTATTAGTATGGCATACAGGTTCAAGTTATCTGTATAACAAAGAAGCTACTGCAAGAATCGAGAAAGCAAGAGTAGAGCAAGGAGAAGCTGCAGCTTTAGAAATTCAAAATTGTATTTATTCAGGTGATATTAGCTGTCAGCCGAACACACTTCCTTCACCAACTAAAGTTTGGGAAGCATATCTTTCACTTTTAGCAGATCATAAGATCATCTCACAAAAGAAAGATGCTTTTGAAGTGAAAGTAGCTAAAACTAACGAAAAACGTATTGCAGAAGGAAAATCACCAATTACATACACAGGTCGTCCTTCATTTGTAGACCAAATTGGTACTAGTTTAAAAACAGTGTTTGCAGGTTTCTTATTAGCAGCATTTATTGCTATTCCGATAGGTATTATCATCGGTTTATCTGCAACATTAAGAACATCTTTTAATTGGTTGATTCAAATTTTGAAACCAGTATCACCTGTAGTTTGGTTATTACTTGTATTCATGATTGTAAAGACATTAATGTCTGATTCTGATATGGATAAGTCGTTTATGATTTCATTTATCTCTGTAGGTTTATGTTCTATGTGGGCAACTTTGGTCAACACTTCTATGGGGGTTTCTACAGTAGATAAAGACTTTGTAAATGTAGCAAGAGTATTAAAATTAAGCATCGGTCAAAATATATTTAAAGTAGTTCTTCCTTCGTCATTACCAATGATTTTTACAGGATTAAGAATTACACTTTCAGTAGCATGGATGGTATTGATTGCTATTGAGTTATTAGCTCAGTCTCCAGGTTTAGGTTCATTTGTTTGGGAAGAATTCCAAAATGGTGCAAATGATTCCAATGCAAAAATCATCGTAGCCATGTTCGTAATCGGTCTAATTGGTTTCATGTTAGATAGAATTATGATGGTAATCCAAAAGATGATGTCGTTTAACAAAGATGTAGCTTAAAACGTAGGAGATATGGCATATTTAGAATTAAGAAACGTAAGCAAGTCTTACGGAAGCGGAGATCAAAAAGTCGAAGTACTTAAAGATATAAATCTATCAATTGAAGAAGGTGAGTTTGTCGCTATTGTTGGATTCACTGGAAGCGGAAAAACTACTCTTATCAATTTAATCAACGGATTGGAATTCCCAGACAAAGGTGAGGTGCTTTTGGAAGGGAAGCCCATCACCGGACCAGGGCCTGATAGAGGCGTGGTTTTCCAGAACTACTCTCTATTACCTTGGTTAACAGTTTCTCAAAATGTAAAGTTAGCGATTGATGAGGTTTACCCATCTAAAAGCAAGGAGGAGAAGCAAGAGTTGATCAAAAAGTATGTAGCGATGGTACATCTATCGCATGCCATTGATAAAAAACCTGCTGAACTTTCAGGAGGTATGAGACAAAGGGTGTCAGTAGCAAGAGCTTTAGCCATGAACCCTAAAATGTTATTAATGGATGAGCCTTTATCAGCATTAGATGCTTTGACTAGAGGTACACTACAAGAGGAAATCGTTAATATCTGGAGTGAAGATCGTAAAACATGTTTATTGATTACGAACGATGTGGATGAAGGTATTGTAATGGCAGACCGTATTATTCCATTAAATCCAGGTCCACAAGCTTCATTAGGTCCAACTTTCTCAGTCAATTTAGCTCGCCCAAGAGTGGTCGCTGAGATCAATAAGATGGATGAGTATAAGCATTTAAGAAACGAAGTGCTTGAATATCTAATTGAGGTTGGTGCTTCTCGTAAATCACAAAAGACTACCTCTTATGAATTACCAGACTTAAAGCCAGTAATGCCTGGTCGAATCAAGTTTGGATTCAAGAAAGCAAAAGAAAAACTACAATACTTCTAATATCAATTTACATCAAATACAATCATTACATTACATCTAAAAAAATACAACTATGAGTTTAATTGCTAAAGATATTTTATCCCCACAAAAAGAAATAATTGAAGATACTAGACCTGATATGTTGGTGTGTAGAGATATCGCTAAGATCTACCCAACTCCAAAAGGGGATTATACAGTGTTATCAGACCTTCAATTAACCGTTAAAAAAGGAGAATTTATTTCTGTAATTGGTCATTCAGGGTGTGGTAAGTCTACCTTGTTGACAATGATTGCCGGTTTAAATGATATCAGCAAAGGACAAGTTTTTGTAGACGGTGATGAAGTAAGAGAAGCAGGCCCAGATAGAGCTGTAGTATTCCAATCACCAAGTTTATTCCCATGGATGACAGCTTTACAGAATGTAATGATTGGTGTAAAGCAAGTTTTTCCTCACGCATCCAAAAAGCAAAAACAAGACATTTGTAAGTACTACTTAGATAAAGTGGGCTTAGGAAATGATTTCGATAAAAGAGCATCGGAGTTGTCTCAAGGTATGCAACAAAGAGTAGGTATTGCAAGAGCATTTGCTTTAAAGCCTAAAGTATTGCTTTTAGATGAACCTTTCGGAATGTTAGATTCTTTAACTAGAGGTGAGCTACAAGATGTACTTCTTGAAGTATGGCAAAAAGAGCAGATTACAGCGATTATGATTACTCATGATGTGGATGAATCGATATTTTTAGCCGATAGAGTAATTATGATGACAAGTGGTCCATTTGCTAAAATCGGAGATGAATTAGCGATTCCATTTGAACGTCCAAGAAATAGAAAAGATATCTTAGAGCATCCAGATTATTACCATTACAGAGGATATCTAATGGACTTCTTGAATCACTAAAACCACTTGTATCATGCCAGATTCTAAACTCTAAAGAGCATAAATATTACTCTGAAGTAACAAACTAAATTAACTAGCACAATGAGTAACACGAATTATCTAAAAAGTCCGAAGAAAAAACTTACAGCATCTTATATAATTGCACTTTCTCTTATAGCTTTCTTAAGTATATCAAGTCAGGTGATTATTAGAACTGTATTGAGCAAACAAGAAAAAGATGCCCGTGTGATTAACATATCTGGTAGACAAAGGATGTTGAGCCAGAAGATCAGTAAAATAGCCTTACAGCTAGAAAGAGCATCTTCTAATCGTCAGTATGCAAAGTTACAGGGAGAGTTTAAAAGTGTGATAGAGCTTTGGTCTACCTCACATTATGGTCTAAAAGAAAGATCACTAGAGTTGGATCTGGGAGGTGAAAATAGCGAGACGATCTCTAAAATGTTCGCAGAGATTACTCCAAATTTTGACCAAATGAAACAGGCAGCAGAAAATATCTTAGAAGAAAGTTCTCCTCAATATATTGATCCCTATGTTTCAGTGATTTTACAAAATGAAGCATCATTTCTTAGACAAATGAACATTATTACTTTCCAATATGATCATGAGTCTACTAGTAGAATTAAACAAGTAGAGACGATAGAAACAATTCTTTTAGTGATTACACTTCTTTCTATCTTCTTGGAAGCCAAATTTATCTTTAGGCCAGCTGTAAAAGCGATAGATAAATACTTAAATGAAACGATCAGTAGAGGTTTAGCTTTAAGAGATGCTCATCAAAACTTATTGAATACAAATCAAGAAAAAGAGTCTGTAGAAAAGGAGCTTTATGAACAGCTAGAAAAGAATCACCAACTACAGATCAATATTAATAAGGATCTTGAATTGAAAATCAACGAACGAACAAGAGAAATTCAAGATCAAAAAGAAGAAATTGAACAACAAGCATCGAAACTGCAGAAGCAAAATGAAGTAGTTTCGAATGTAAATAGAAAGCTGACTGACAGTATTTCATATGCAAAAAAAGTACAGCATTCTATCTTAGGTCACCGTCAGAATATCATTGATGAATTTAAAGATGGATTTATTCTTAACCGTCCAAAAGATATTATTTCAGGTGATTTTTATTGGTTCTATCAAAAGGAGGATTTAAGGATTTTGGTAGCGGCCGATTGTACAGGGCATGGAGTTTCAGCGGCATTTATGACAATTATTGGGAATCTGTTGTTGAATGATATCGTGATCAACCAGCAAATACACTCTCCAAAAGAGATATTAAATTTCTTAGATATGGAATTGTATGCCTTGCTAAATCTGAAAAATGTAAACAAGATTTCTGATGGTATGGATTTAGGTTTAGTAGCCATCCATTCTGACCGTAGAGAAATTGAATTTGTTGGTGCGAAACGACCTTTGTATTTCGTAGGAAAAGACAACAAGATTGATAAGATACAAGGATCTAAATCTACTATTGGATATCATGCTAAAGATGTTCGTAAGCAGTTTGAGTCAAGTATCATAGATTATCAATCAGGAGATAGATTATACTTAACAAGTGATGGGTTCCAAGATCAGTTTGGAGGATCACAAGGAAGTAAGTTTTTACAAAAGAGATTAATTGAAGCCTTGAATAGAACAATCAACTATCCAATGGTGAAACAAAAGAAAGTTTTAGAGGGCGTATTTGAAAAATGGAAAGGTACTGCACCTCAAACTGATGATGTATTGATAGTGGGCGTTGAGTTATGATTCTCAATGTCAGTATTACCGATGTAATGATGAAAATTGATGTAAAGCAAGAAGGCGCCACAACTTTGTTGAGACGCCTTCTTTTTTATATTATGAATTTCTTCTAGTTCTGAGGTTTTGATTGTAAAGACTGTAATACTTTGTCTATACCTAATGATGAACCTTGAACAGGAGGGAACTCCTTAAATGTTGCCAAGAACTTAGCTGTATAGGCTTGAGCAGGAACAAATGTCCACATATTATCTGCAAACCAACGGATGTAAAGAGCAGACTTGTAAGATACCTCATAAGGATCGGCTCTTAAGTTAATTAAGATAGGCCATGATGGAGTTTTTCTGTAAGCAGTATTAATAGCTCCTTCCATGATTGAGAAATGTAACTTCCAGTCATTATAACGTAAAGCATTTAGATGACCACCTGCATCGAAATAGAAAATTTCTTTACGAGGATCTTCTTTTACTTGTCCTGTCCAGAAAGGCATCATGTTATAACCGTCAAGATGAACTTTAAAGTTTTTATCACCTGCTTGGTGACCAGTTAATAACTTTTCTTTTACATCAGAAACACCTGCAGCCGCTAATAAAGTAGGCATCATGTCTTCATGCGAGTAAATGTTGTTATCAATTGTACCTGGTTTAATCACACCTGGCCAACGAATTGCACAAGGAACTCTGAAGCCACCTTCCCATGTAGTACCTTTTTCACCAGCAAAAGGTGTAGTACCACCATCAGGCCATGTGAATTTTTCAGCTCCATTATCTGTAGAATACATAATGATAGTGTCATCAATAATTCCAAGCTCTTCAAGTTTGGCTAAAACGACACCAATATTTTTATCATGCTCTACCATACCGTCAGGGTAGATACCGATACCTGTTACACCTTTTGACTCTTCTTTTAAGTGAGTCCAGACGTGCATACGAGTAGCCGATAACCAAACAAAGAAAGGTTTGTCTGCTTTATGTGCTTTTTCGATAAACTCTAATGCAGCCCCTGTAAATTCATCATCTACAGTTTCCATTCTTTTACGAGTTAATGGCCCTGTATCTTGTACTCTACCATCAGCATATGAATGGATTACACCTCTTGGTCCAAACTTTTTGTGGAATTCTGGGTCCTTAGGGTAGTAATATGTCTCTGGCTCCTCTTCAGCATTTAAATGATAAAGGTTACCAAAGAATTCATCAAATCCATGGTTAGTAGGTAAGTGCATATCTTGGTCTCCAAGGTGATTCTTACCAAATTGTCCTGAAGTATAGCCAAGAGGTTTAAGTAATTCAGCAATTGTAGGCTGATCTTCTCGTATACCTTGTTTTGAACCTGGCATTCCGATCGTTAAAAGTCCCGTTCTGAATGGGTGTTGGCCTAAAATAAATGCCGCTCTACCTGCTGTACAAGATTGTTGTGCATACCAATCGGTAAACATAGCACCTTCATTAGCAATACGGTCAATATTAGGTGTTTGGTAGCCCATCATTCCGTGGTTGTATTTGCTGATGTTTGCCCAACCGACGTCATCACCCCAAATTACTAGGATGTTTGGTTTTTTGTTTGAAGATTTCTTTTTCTTCTGAGCATAGTTTAATAATGGTATTGCAAAAAATGCAACGACCAAGAGTAACTTTTTCATAAAGGGTTATGAATAGATTATTAAAAATTTGGATATATATGCCGTTTTTAAATGAGGTTTTGAGTTATTATTTAATTGGATTATCCTCTTTTGAAAACAGATTGATTCGTTGTTGTTAATATAAAGTTAGAAGAAAAAATAAAAAAAGGAACTAATCTGTAAAGATTAGTTCCACTCTAATGAGGATCTTTTTGCCCAATAATTTTCAGATTCTTCTACTAGTTCATCCAACATTTGGAAGTCCATTAAGTCTAGTTGTAATTGATTTCCTTTTAAATTTGCTTCCAACATTTCAAAGGTAGTCGCACCGCTCAGTGCTGTACTTACCCATGGTTGAGACAATACAAAAGCTAATGCAATGGCATCGATGCCTACATTGTGCTTTTGTGCAATAAATTGAAGTTTCTGTTTTGCATCATTAAAGTCGCTTTCATTATTTCTTTCTGTGAGTCTGCCATTGGCAAATACCTCTTTAATAATGATTCCCCAACCTTGATAAGCGGCTTCTTCTAATAACGTAGCAGCAGATCTTTCTAAGATATTATATGTGGCTTGTACGGATTGGAAGAGGTGTACACCGTCTCTTTGGATTCCTAAGGCTTTTTCTAAGGTTTCAGCTTGTTTTGTACCACTTAAAGAAAGACCCACGACAGTGTTTTTTTCTTTAATATTCCACAATTGATCTAAAACTTCTTCATTATCTAGCACACCAGATTCTAACGTGGCAGAATGGATATGATAAATATTGAGTTGTTCTTGAAGAATATCAATACTTTCTCCCCACTGTTTCTTTAAAAGTTCTAGGTTGTGGTTTTTAACTTCATGATGTTGTGCAGTAACATTCCACTCTGCGGTATATTCATACCCCCATTTACTGCCTACTACACAATCGGTATGATGATTAGTTCTTAACCAATGATTCAAAAACTCTTCCGCCTTGCCATAGCTTCTTGCTGTGTCAAAATATGTAATACCAGCATTGGCCGCAGCAGTTAAAATATCACTGCTTCTGTTTTGCATGGCATCTATATTATAGTTTTCTTCTAAGTCTTTTCCATGACCTAAATTGATATATCCAGGTCTACCTAACGCAGCAAGGCCTAAACCAATTCGTGATACATATAAGTTTGTTTTCCCAAATGGGACAATAGAGATTTTACTCATAGATAATAAAAAGAGTAATAAAATATTTTTACCACTAAAGTGTCCATCATTTTTCAATCTCACTTTAGCTGAAATTGTTTTTTCTTATCTATAAAGATACGATTTTACTCTATTAACAATAATTTATTTTTCAAGATTATTTATTATTTCTGTATTTATTACACTTATAAGGTGATTTGGATAAATTAAAACAGAAGGAATTTTAAAACTTTTTTAATAGAAGTGGAAAATCTTTGAAAAATAATAAAACGATGATTTTTTTCTCTAAAAAAATAGTTGAAAAAAAGTTTGTTCTTTAAAAGCGTAAAATATACATTTGATGTAACAAATCGAAACACTTACCACAACCATATATAAACACAAAATTATGAGAAATTTCACAATAGCAACTTTAGTGATCGTAGCGGGATTCGTGATCGCTTTTGCACTATCAATGTAGATATTATACCATATTAAAAACACATATTTTGCACTCACAAGCCTATTGATATTAATCAGTAGGCTTTTTTTGTATATTTATGCTAAATTAAATTTCTCTATTCAAATCTAACTTTCCATCACCGGATGAAACATAAATCACAATTTGGCTTACCCAAAAGGCGTAAAGAAGTAGTTTCAATATTAGAAAAAGCATTTATTGAAGGGAATTTAGATGAGCATGATTATGAAAACCGTTTAGAAATTGCAATGAATGCGGATCATGTTGAAATATTAGACGGATTACTCTCAGACTTTCCAGATCAGTATAAGAATAATACAAATGTAATTCCTTTAAAATCAGAAGCATCTAGAGGTGTCTTACCGCAAGACCCAAATAAAATGTCGGTAACGGTTCTAGGTGAAAAACATTTGCATATAAGTACATCTCAATATGCACCGTCCAGAATGTTTACAATTTTAGGGGCATTAAAACTGTCTTTTGATAATAATGCTATGCGTAATTCTGTTTCGAATTATGAAATAGTGACGATGATTGGTGAAACTAAAGTGGACTTACGTTCAAAATGTTTAGAAGGTGCTGAGTTAAAAATCAGAATTGTAAAAGTAATAGGAGAAGTTGTTATTAAAGTAGCACCTGGGACACATGTAATCGACCATACAAAAAAGATTCTTAGTGAGCATTCTTTTTCAAAGAAAAGCAAGAACTGGTCGAGTAAAATTTCTAAAGTATTTTCTAATAATAAAGCTGTGGTTACTCCATCAGTTAAAGAAAAAGTGAATTGTGTAGTTGTTTTAGAAGGGATTAGTTTGCTAGGGAGTATTACTGTTATAGAATACGATGAATAAAAGAATCATTGTAGAATAGCTATTATGAGTAAAAATTCATTTAAAATAATTTAAAAACCCATCAATTTTTTTAACTTTATTATGAACTGAATTTAATACTCCATAAAAACTATACTACTGTATGTGTCAATCATATAGAAGAACACTATTACTTTTAATAACCACATTTTTCCCATTACTATTAATTGCTCAATCTGAAATCTGTGATAACGGAATTGATGATGATGGTGATGGCCTTATTGATTGTTTTGATCCAGATTGTACCAATTTTCCGGGTTGTGACGGATTCTATTTTGGTAATGATTCTGCGACTTGTCAGGTGATTCCTCCAATTGTACCGAACTTCAATATTGTTCCCAAGTTCTCAACTGATCCCAACGTTGCTAAAATTGAGCAAAGGTCTGGTGTGATGGTTGCCGATCTTGATTTAGACAGTATTCCAGAGCTTGTAGGAAAATCTATGCCCAAGGGTGAGCCAGGCTTTATTAATATATTTAGTGGGGCAGATGGTAAACTTTTACAGCAAATCACAGAAAAAGGAAACACGCATGCTTATACTCAAGTTGCCATTGGAGATGTTGACAAAAATAAGCTTGGAGATATCTTTGTTAATGAAGGCCGCGTAGTTAGACGTTATGAATATTTGTCTGACCGTTTCATTGCTGAGTCCCTCCCCGCTAAAGTTGTTTCTAATATGCAAACTCCTCAGCTTGCAGACTTTAATGGGGATGGTGTACCTGAAGTTTATTTAGGTAATTCGATTTTCAATGCTATCACTTTAGCAGAATTAATTGCTCCAGATTCTGCAAAGAATAGTGGTTCCTTCTCTTACAATATGAATTCCGAAGATGGGAATAAAATTGAAGATGCATACCCATTAGCATATGATGTTTTTCAGCCTGGAGATAGTAATCCCAATGGAGGAACCTTTGGTAATGAAGTAGAGGGGTTAGAATTAATTGCTGGAGGAAAAGTTTATGCTGTCGATATTGCAGGTGGTACACTTACTGAATTAGTGAGTTGTCCTTTACCCTCAGGTTATGATAATCATTACAGACCTGGTGATGGCTTTGTGAGTATAGGTGATTTTACTGGTAATAATAAACTAGAAGTGATTGTTGCTTCTAAGATTAATAATAAAGGGATTTCTATTTATCTATGGTCACCTTATACGCAGACCTATTTAGGAAATTATGTTTTTGAAAATTCTGATAAAATTGGTCGCTGTAATCTTGGAGACTTTGATAATGATGGAATGATTGAAGTTGGTACAGCAGGCAAAAATCAATATGTTGTACTTGAGTATGATGCAGGAACAAATGCATTAGTAGAGAAGTGGAAAAAACAGAAATTAGATGATGGCTCTCAGATGACTGGGTCTACATTATTTGATTTTGATGGTGATGGAAATATTGAAGTTGTTTACTCTGAAGAAGAAAATTTATTTATTTGGAGGTGGGACGACGACAGTAACACTTTTATAGAAGTTTCAAAAGTAATTTCAAGAGCAGGAACAAGAACTGAATATCCTTTGGTTGCTGATGTAAATGCCGATGGACAAGCAGAGATTGTGATGTCAGCTCAAGATGTCAATGGTCCTGATTCTGAAGCAAACGGATTTATACAAGTATGGGGATCTTATGATTCTCCTTGGGTTTCTTGTAGAAATCTCTGGAACCAACATGGTTATCATGTCACAAATATTAATGACGATTTAACGATTCCTATTGCACCACAAGATAACTTCAATCCTTATTTTGAAGGTACTTTAAATTCTTTCTTGAGTCAGACCCCTTTTATTACGGATAGTTTAAATATCTCTTTTGCTACACCAGATTTAATAATTCCAGATATTGAAGCAGATTTATCAGATTGTGCTGACGGTTCAGATATTCCGATTTTTATCACCATTGAAAACCAAGGTGACTGGTCTGCTGCATTAGGTACTCCGGTAACATTATATAATGGAGATCCTTACAGTAGTTCATCAGCTTCTGTAATTGATACGGTTTTATTAAGACAAACAATACAGCCAGGCGAATCTACAATTGTCAACGCTTTGGTTCCTCAAGATGGTACAAATACCATTGAACTGTATATCCTTGCAAATCACAATCCTTATGCTTTTGATGGATCTACTGTAGATGTACCATTGCCAGCAGATACCGTTTATACTCCACTTTTGGAATGTGATTATTCGAATAACTTATCATTGAAGTTAGAAATCAATGGTTGTGTAATTCCTCCTACCTTAGACTTGGACAATAATAATAGTTCAGGTATTGATGGAGCGGATTATAATGGTGTGTATTACAGAGGATCTTTAACATCTGGAGTTATTGCTGATATAGATACGAAAGTGACACTTTTGGGGACAGACTTTATCTCTTATGCCGATATTTCATTAACGAAAATTGAAGCTACAGATTCCTTAATTGTCCGGGGGACTTTGCCGGGAAGTCTGACATGGAGTTATACCGATGAACAAAGGGTAGTACGTATAGAAGGAGGAGGAACGAAGGCAGAGTTTGAAGAAGCCTTGAAGTTAGTCTATTTTTCCAACAATGATTTAACAGACTTTACTCAAAGAACGACTCAAACTATCTTAAGAGTTGAGACGACTTCTGTAAGTAGTAATACGGCGAATTCTTTTATCACTATAAAATCTAGACCAACTTCTCAGGATGAAACTATTACTATAGATGAAGATACCTACCATCAGTTTTCGGAATCTGATTTCTTATTTAACGATGAAGATGGAGATACTTTCGATGGGATTAGAGTCTCTTATCCATTAGACCCGTTGAATTTCCATGGACGATTGGTATATGATGGAGATACCCTTACTCCATATCAATTGACTTTGGGACATGAAATTCCAGATGTTACCTTGTTAAGGTATTACCCTATTGCAGATGAAAGCAATGACAATTATGATCCTTATTCTAGGTTTAATTTTAGAGTAAAAGACAATACAGGTATTGATTTAAATAACCACCATTCAATAAGGCATTTATATACTATTAATGTGACTCCTGTAAATGACCCGCCTATATCTAAGGACTCTACAGGTATTGCACCTTTAAATGTTGTTATTGATCAAGCAGTTGAGGACTTATTTTACTTTTCATCAGTAGATGCATCTGCTACTTATAAGTCAGTGATAATAAAAAGTCTGCCGGTACATTCAGCAAATACGGTATTCCAAAGAGATAATGGAGGAGGTAGCTTTGTGGATATTGCTATCGATGATGAAATTCCTGTTGGAACTGATATTCGATATGAAGCAACTTCTATGGTTGGTACTGACCCTATCAACTATGATAGCATTCATTTTAAAGTGGTAGATAATCGAGATATCCAGAGTGTTGATGAGTATACTTTTACAGTTAGTTTATTAATTGATTTAGTCATTTTAGACTTTTATAAGATTGGGCAAAAAAATACAGACCTACCTTTCAATAGTGATGAATTCAATAATCATTATCACAACATTACACCAACAGTTGATATACAAAATGTTATTGTCAAATCATTACCAGCGAATGGCACATTAGTTTTTAATGGTTCAGACGTTGCACTAAATCAAAGCATACCATTTACTTCCATTGATCAACTACTCTTCAGACCAGATACGTATTGGCATGGTTTAACCAGTTTTAATTATGCTGTAGAAGACGAAAATGGTGATATGTCTTCTGAAGATGCAAGAATATTTATTTTCATAGAAAACAATAGGCATAATCCAGTCGCTTTAGACGATTTCTCAACAACAGTCGCCAATCAATCAATATTCGTTGATGCTCTAGTTAATGATACAGATGCTGATGGAGATTCCATTTACATTAGGAGAATTAATGCTACTTCACATGGTTCTGCATCTATTGTAGATGGGCAAGTTTATTTTGTTCCTGAAGATGGTTATGTAGGAAGTGATGTTAATGGAGGTAGAGTTAGCTATACGATTACTGATGGTATAGATGGAGAAAGTACAGCAATTATTAGTATCAATATTCTAAATGATGCTCCTACTGTAGGTGACTTATACTATGGTGGTTATGTTGGAGATACAATCCATTTCACTTATAATGATTTCAATGCTAGATTTTCTGATAGTCAGGATTTGGATAAGATTAAATTCACATCATTACCTTCTGAAGGGACAATCTACATGGAACCCTCTACAGCGATTACTGTCGGTCAGGAAATTGATGCCGCAGATATAAGTTCACTCTTTTATATCGATGACTTAAGAAACTTGGAGGTGTTAGAAAACTTCAATTGGAATGGTTCAGATGGAATACAATATGCAGATGTTGATGGAAACGTTCGTATCCAATTATATACAAAAACACACCCTCCAACAGCTATCGATGATCAAGCACAGACATTTGATAATACCCCTGTTTTAATCGATGTATTGGACAATGATTTTGATCAAGATGGCGACAGCTTGATTGTGACAACAGCTTATATGGCTGAAAGAGAAGAGGAAAATGGAGTAGTAAAAATCATCAATAATCAAGTTGAATTTACGCCAACAAGAGACTTTAGAGGCCTTACCTATGCAAGGTATTATATTACAGACGATAGGGACGGATACTCAGAAGCACTAATCAGAATTATAGTATCAGACTCCCCTGACTCACCAGAAGCAACACCGTTTGAAAAATATGGACAAGTGAATGAAGATTTACCCTTATCATTAGTTGATTTTGAAAATCATTATTCTGATCCAAATAACCTGGCATTGGATAGTGTTGGCATAGAGCAACTATCTAGAGATGGACAGATGTTTTTGGGAACTACTGCTGTGACTTTAGGACAAAGGATCCATAGAAGTCAATTAGATCAGTTGTTGTATAGACCTAATACCGATTATGTTGGGGATGATCACATTTTGTATAGTGTAAATAATGGTTCCCATTGGAGTGGTACTTCTAGTCGAGTTACATTCCATATTGTCGAAAACCTAGATGATATTATACCTGTAGTAGTTGATATCAGTAAATCAGGAGATGAGAACCAAGATATTCCAATAACATTATCGGATTTCCAAAATGCATTTACCGACCCAATGGATTCAGCCATGGTATCCATTGTTGTATTAAGTCTTCCAGAAAATGGTGAACTAACTTATAATGATGAACCTGTAGAGATAAATGAAACATTCTCAGTAGATAGTTTGGATCAGTTGATTTATACTCCTGATTTTGATTTTGCCGGTGATGATCAATTTGAATGGAATGCTACAAATGGAAGATTATATGCAGAAGAATCCGCTTTTGTATTAATTGACATCGGTCCTGAATTAGTGATTTATTCATCATTTACTCCTAACAATGATGGCATAAATGACTATTGGCACATTAAGGACATTGAATTTTACCCTAATAATGAAGTAACGATTTATAACCGTTGGGGTAATGTTGTTTATAACTCAAATGGTTACAATAATGCTGACATAAGCTGGGATGGCACCAATAACGGAAATGGGGCTGGAAACAACGTATTGCCAGCAGCTACATATTTCTATAAAGTGGATTTAAAAGATGGTAGTCCTGTTCGTTCGGGATATGTAGTTCTTGCAAAATAACCTAAACCTAGAATACTCATTTTATGAAAACTATACATCAAATATTGTTGCTTTCAGTGGTGTTTATGGGAATTACGTTTACAGTTAATGCTCAGCAAAATACACTATACTCACAGTATATGTTTAACGGTATGACGATAAACCCAGCATATGCTGGTAGTCAGGGAGGTATCAATACATCATTAATTTACCGACAACATTGGACGGGTGTTGGAGGCTCTCCACATACGTCTACAATAGCGATAGATTCCCCTTTAGGCAATAAGCGATTGTCAGTTGGAGGATTGTTTTCGCAAGACAAAATTGGAGCAACAACAACACAAAATTTTAATGTAGTTGGGGCTTATCGTATTAATCTTGGTGAAGGCACTCTATCATTTGGATTACAAGGAGGTTTAAATAGTGTAGCTGTTAATTTTGCAGACCTTACCTCTCATGTACCAGACCCGTCTTTACCAAATGAAAGAGTAAGGAGGAATGCTCCGAATTTTGGAGGAGGTTTGTTCTATAATACGGACAATTACTATGTGGGATTTTCGGTGCCAAGGTTATTGAATTCAGACTTGGGAGATGCTAATTCGACGCTTGTTGTAGAAGAACAACGTTATTATTTTGTGACCGCAGGTTATGCATTTTTTATCAACCCTAATTTAGTATTAAAGCCCAATGCATTAATTAGAGTAACTGAAGGTGCACCGGTTCAAGCAGATATTAATGTAAATGCTTTATTGATGGAGTGGTTGTGGTTAGGAATGACCTACAGAACTCAAGAATCGGTAGGGTTTATTACAGAGCTCCAACTGAATAAGATATTTAGAATAGGCTATTCTTATGATTTAATTACTAACTCAGCATCAAACATTACCAATGGATCGCATGAGTTCATGATCAATTTATTTTTCGAGAATAAAAAGAATAAAATCAAAACACCGAGATATTTCTAACAACGAATGAAAAAGTATATATACATAGTATTTCTGTTGATATCATCAATGACCTTAGGTCAGACAATGCAAAATCAAAAAGTTCAGAATATCGATGAAAGAAATGATGAACGTTTTGAAAATATGGACTATGCATCCGCACTAAAGCATTATAAAAAGCAATATGAAAAGGAAACTGATTTAGAAAAAAAGCAAACGTATGCTATTCATGTTGCAGAGTGTCTTCAGAAACTAAATAAGCCACAGGAATCAGTTCAAGTTTTTCATGAACTAGATAGCGCTGGAATTGAAATTTCAGGAGAAATAGCGGAGATTTATGCAGATGCGTTAAGTAATACCGGAGAGTATAAGGAAGCTAAAAAGTGGTACAAGGTAGCGTTTAATGAGCCAAATGGTCAGAACTCTGCAAGGATATATGGAAAGATGAAAAACCTTTCAATGATTGATACTCTTCAGCTAGATAAGGACTTATTTCTTGTGAATAATGCTCCATTTAACTCCGAGAATGATGATTTTAGTCCATTGGTATATAATGGTGGAGTTGTCTTCGCCTCTAATCGCCCCAAAGGAACGGGTGCAAAAAAATATGCATGGGATGGTGGATCATTTCTGGACCTTTTCTATTATGATTCTACTGGAAACATTAAAAATTTCTCTAAGAAGATCAATAGTAAATTTCATGAAGCTTCCGCTGCTATAAGCCCTGATGGGAACATGATTGTATTTACAAGAAGCGATAAAAAAGAAAAAACGGAAGACAAGCAAAGTAATTTACAGTTAATGGTCTCTTCTAAAAATCAAGATGGAACTTGGGGCAAACCTTCTGGTTTTTTATGGAACTCTGTAGATTTTTCTACAGGGCACCCTGCTTTCTCAACAGACGGTAAAAGGCTTTATTTTGTGTCAGATAGACCTGAAGGTGTAGGAGGTGCTGATATTTACTATTCTGAGGTTTCAGACGGAGGGAAGTTTGGTTCTCCGGTGTTGATGGGTAAAGAAATTAATACAGTAGGGAATGAGGTGTTTCCTGTGATTATTAACGATAAACTATATTTCTCATCCAATGGTTGGGGAGGTTTAGGGGGATTGGATATTGTGATGCAAGACCTCAATAATATACAGTCTAGACCAGTGCACTTAAAAGCTCCGATCAATTCTAGTTATGATGATTTCGGGGGTGCACAAATCGATATGAATACCTATTATATCTCTTCAAACAGAGCAACAACATCTTCATCAAATGAGAATGATAATATTTTAGAAATCAAAAAGAGCTTTTTCAAAGGAATTGTTATTGATAAGTTCACAAGGGAACCTATCGAAATGGCCGATGTTACAGTTCTTGGAAAAAGAGTAGCTATTTCAGATAGTGCTGGGTTATTTAAAGTGAGTTTTGAAGATTGGAATCAACAAGATATTATTGGTGGTAAAGATGGGTACCAACCCGATTCAGTTTTAAGCGAAGAGGCTGTGTCAAAAATCAGTACTGGAGAATTAATAGTTCTTGAATTATCCAGACCAATTATTGAAGGGGTTGTATATGATTCTTTGTCTAAAGAACCATTAATAGCAAGAGTTACGATTGCAGAAAGGTCTACAGGAAAAAAAATAGAAGTATTTACTGATTCAACAGGGTATTATCGAATTCCTGTGATGGCAAACGAACATTATGATTTTCTTTCAGAGAGGCCAAGGTATTTTACTCGAAGACAAGCTGCCAATACAGGAGTTCAAGTAATTACAGAACGTAATATTGCAATGAATCCTATTGTAGGTCAGAGAGTAAGAATCTACTATGATTTTGATAAGTTTGATATTCGTTCAGATGCATCACATTCTTTAGATACTGTAGTTACGGTAATGAAGTACAATCCTACAATTACCATTGAGTTGTCTTCACACACAGATATCAGAGGTAGAGAATCTTATAATCAGAAGTTATCTGATGAAAGAGCAAAAGAGGCATTTGATTATGCTGTATCAAAAGGGATTTCTGCAGATCGTATGACGTATAAAGGGTATGGTGAGACGATGCCGGTTATTGAGTGTAAAAACAAAAGGTGTTCTGAAGACGAACATCAGATGAACAGAAGAACAGAGTTCTATGTGACCGGATATATTAATGAAAAAGGGTATTTCGGAGATGATTATAACAAGTTCTATCCAGATTCATTATCGGAAGTATTAGTAGATAGTGATGGGGAATTGATGCGATCAACTCAGAATACGATTACAGGTATTTTTGAAAGTATGATAGGTGGTGTTGAAGGGTATGATGTTTTCGCTTATGATGACCAAAATAAACCTTTGGCAAAAGATAAGACGACTAAAGAAGGAGTCTTTAATTTAATTGTTCCTAATCAGTATAAATATAAAGTGGTGATAGAGAAAGAAGGTTTGGAAGTAACTCATCGATATATTAATCTCGAAGAGTTTGACGGAAAGAGTTCTTTTGATGTAGTCATTTATAAATAGAAATTATCAATAACAAAAAAGCCTAAGACCTTATTTCTTAGGCTTTTTTGTTATTGAATGATTTCTGATAATATTTAGTTTATCAGTACAAATGCTCCCCAATAATAGGGGTTAGGATATTCTTTCTTTAAAGCCAATTGAGCATTTTTGAAAGCAATATCTTTGTTTTTTGTCTCAAACCATTGCTTGTAAAATTCATTCATCAGCTTTTGAGTAGCTGCATCATCTACACTCCACAAACTCATGATAATTGAATTAACACCTGCGATGCTAAAAGCGTATTGAAGACCAGAGATACCATCTCCTGCAGAGATCTCAGATACACCTGTCTGACATGCTGATAAGATCAATAACTCTGTATTTTTAAGGTTTAGACCTTTCACTTCATAAGCAGTTAAGATACCATCATTACCAGAATCATAGATATCAGTCAGCTCTCTATTTTCTTTTTGTGAAACTTCAGTAAAGAACAACCCAGATTTTAATAGTGGGTTATTCAAAATAGGAAACTGTAATTCATCCAAATAGAAACCATGAGTAGCCACATGCATAATGTAAGGTGAGGTTTTCATTCCTTTTATGTTCTCTTCAGTTGCTTGGAATTGTGATAAAGAAGTCACATTCCACCCCTGTTTTTTGAACATTGTTTCAGCATTTTTTATTTCAGTATCCGTACCCGGTAAGTTATTAAGGTAGAAATAATAGCCACCGTCAGAATCTGAAGTAGCTTCTTCTGTCACTCCTCTGGATACACCTTCTCCTGAAGTACCATCATGTTGGAAAACGGGGTTGCCTACAAGAAGGATGTCTTTGGATACTAACTTCTTTTGTGTCTTGGTTTTGATATCAGCTGTACTTATTACTAAATGAATATTTTCTTCTTCAATAATATGTTTACCTGTAGCAGAGTTCTTCATGATATTTAAGTTAATACCATTATAGATACCATCTTTACTTAGGTAAATTTTAGTAGTAGTGATATTTAGAGTGTCTAAAACCTTACGAATAGGCTTCCAGTAGTAATCGTATGGATTCACCTTTTTCTTGGGTTTATTCGTAGACATAACCAAAGATCGACTATGTGGTGTAGTCAGACGGTTATAGATCGCCAAAAGATCAGTTTCCATAAGTCTTGCGTTTCCGATAGGAACAAACTTAGGGGACTTCAGTTCTTTCGAAATAATGATAGCGGCATAGGATTCTTTTGCTTTATTGATATTCTTCAACTTGATAATTTCAATAGCCACTTCTCCTTCTTCAAGGCTTTTTTGTGTATCCTGCCACTTTATAGACTTTTTGATACCTAATGAATCTTGTTTGGTATTGGTGGCATATACCAACGATTTTTCAAGATTATTGATTCTGTCCGTAGTCATGTAGGTATCAATACCGAGTGCCTTTCTTTCTGACTTAGACATAAAGTTAACAGTGGCTAACTTCGATTTTAAATGCTTAAGGTTTTCTGCATAGTTCGTAAACATTACAGAGTTTCTATACTCATTTAATTGTTCAATCTTATTCTTTCTCGTCATCGCTTCTTTTAAGAAGTACTTACGGTAGTTCGTATGAATATCGTAAGCCTTCGCTCTCATTAGAGGAGACTTTATGCCTCTTTCAGAAGCCATCATGCTGTAGAAGTAAACAAAAACCCCACTAGAGTAATGTATGAAGTTAATTTTCTCGTCTTCACTCGTAAACTTCAATTGCTCATCATATTGTTTAAAGCGAAGGTCTACTGCTTCCAATATCAGTTGTTCTGCTTCAGGCCATTTATTTTGAAGGGAATTGACATAAGCAATTCTGGCCATGATTCCAGGTTTGTAAATAGAGGTGTTGTCGAATGTGTTGACTACCTTCTTGTATTCGGCTAACGCTAGTTCGTACTTCTTCTGAGCGAGGTAAATATTCCCTTTGCAGTCAATGATCTCAATACGTTGGTATTCTTTTTCATCAATACCTTGTTTCTCTGCAAATTGATCTGCTTTTTCAAAGTACTCCAAAGCTAAATCAAACTCTCTATTTTTTAGGGCAGCTTTTCCAAGAATATTATTTCCTTTAATCAATAGGGTGTGATTAGGATTTAAATTGAGGATAACACTATCAATAGACTGTTGAGTTTCCTGAACTATAAGATTTATATCCTCATCACCTTCACTTAATTGAGCATTGAGAAGACTAAGTTTTACTTTAAAGTAACTCAAACCTCCCTGCATATTTCTTTTCTTGATGAATCGAAGCTCACTAGAACAGATATTTACAGCATCATTTACCCTACCTAGAGTTACGAAAAGAGAGCCTAACACCGCAACGGCATCACTGTAATGCCTAGTGAAGAATACTTTCTCTTGGCGAACAAGTGATATCAACTCCATTAGCTTTAACTCCGCTGAGATATAATCACCATTGATGAAATCTAATTCTCCGGCCACTTTTAAATAGAAGAAATCAAGATCCCTTTTGTTGTAATTATGCTCCTGAGATTTTGCAAGGTAATTGGTGGCATTTTTTGTATCACCTTTCATCATGTAGATATCTGCCAATTGGAGTAGAGATTCTACGTATACGTTGTTATCGCTATTATTTACATCAAAGTTTGAAATGATTTTTTCATAGAAACTGATAGCATTCTTAAAGTAATTTTGTGCTTTTAGTGTATTGGCGATCTTAAAATAAGCAACTAAAGTGGCAGGGTGTTTTGGTCCTAATGATGCTTCTAATAACTCTTTACAATC
This sequence comes from Flammeovirga agarivorans, assembly GCF_012641475.1. Taxonomy (NCBI): domain Bacteria; kingdom Pseudomonadati; phylum Bacteroidota; class Cytophagia; order Cytophagales; family Flammeovirgaceae; genus Flammeovirga; species Flammeovirga agarivorans. Next base: position 988,959 of record NZ_JABAIL010000001.1, read on the forward strand.
ATCGTAATGAGTATAAGCCATTCGGTATTCGTTTTTTAACAAGAAAACATCACCAATTTCGAGAAGCATATCAGTAAATAAGGGGCTTTTTTCGAGATGTTGTGCAATAAGTGAACTTTGAACTTCTTCTAGAATTTTATTGGCCTTTTCAGGTTTAAACCATTTGGTGTACAGTTGAGCTTGGAGATTCTTAATCCATTCTATTTTCACAGTACTCTCCACTTTTGATTTCCCGAAGTTGGTATTGTAAGAAGATAGACTTTGATTAAAATATTCTTCACTTTTTTCAAACTCATTGAGATTGAGATGGATGATAGCCCTGTTGATTATACAAAGGTTATAATCAGGATGTTGCTTAGTAAGCGTTTTGGTATAAATCATCTCCGATTCATTGACGATCGGAATTGCTTTATAAGTATCTCCCAAGCTTAATAAACAGTAGGCCTTGTAGTTTAAGGCAAGCCCATAGTCTGGGTATAACCAGCCCGAAGAATTATCCATGATTTGGATACTCTCGTCTAGAAATGTTTGTGCGGTTTGATACTCTTTTCTAAGTATCGCTAGTTCTGAAGAAACAATAAGAGGAATTACTACTTCTACACTTTTGGATCCAAACTTACTTTTAACTTGTGAAACCCAGGCTTTCGACAGCTTCTTAGCATCAAGTAATTTACCTTGAAATTGGAGAGAATAGATAGAATCCGGGGTAATGATTCTTTCTGCTTCTTCTGCAATTGATAAATAGGTAAAGTTTAGGAATAAAGTAAGAAATAAGAATGCCCTTTTGACATTTTTATAGCTTAGCATCATTAGATATTCGTTGAAATGGAATTGAGTTAATAAGTGCAAAGATAGTGAATGATTACTTATTTATCATTAGGATGCTACTTTTTTCTTTAAATAATTAAACTTTACATGTGTAAGATGTATGAAGTGTTAGGAGTTTTCTTCTTTTTGTGTTTTGTACTCTTTTCGATACTGTGAAGGAGAAACATTGTACTTCTTCTTGAAACTAACTCTAAAGTACTTTGCATCAAGAAAACCCACTCTTAGCATTACTTCTGAAATAGGAAGGTTACTTTTTTCGAGTAATTTCTTAGCGTATTTAAGTCTGAAATTGCGGAGAAACTCAGTAGAAGACATTCCTGTTTGTTGTTTTATCTTTTTGTATAATGAAGACTGACTTAATCCCATTTCTTTTTGAATTTTCTGAACATTGAATTCAGGGTCAGCAAGGTGTTCTTCTATCAGGTTGGTGATCTTTTTGATTAATTGTTCATCCTCATTTAAAGGAACGACTTCTTTAGATTCCGATAGTACTTCTGCTCTGTATATATTCTTAAAATACTTTCTACTATTAATGAGGTTCTGTAAGTGAGTTTTAAGAATAGAAATGTGGAAAGGTTTAGAAATACACAAATCTGCACCAGCTTTTAATCCACTTACTTTAGTTTTTTCAGTAAGATTTGATGCGATTAAGATGGTAGGAATAATAGCCAGTTTAGCATCTTTCTTAAGCTTTTTAATCACTTCAATGCCATTATTGCCTTCTAAAGTGTGATCTATAATGATGATATCTACTGGGGTCTTACTTAAGAATCCCATCATGTCTAATGGGTTATCAAAAGTATGTAGGTGGTATTCGCTTAATATATTACTTAAAAAAGTGACAGCATCTTTATTGTCATCCAAAATCGCTATATGTTGATCTACTTTTATCACCTGTTCTGAAGTAGATTCGTAGATCTCAGAGTTAACAAACAAAGCACTACTTTCCTCAACATCCATCTTAATTTCTGATGTAGAATAACTCTCTTTATTGATTGGGAAACTAATTCTAATAAAATCGTTTCCTGTTTGTGGTAATTGAATACTTCCTTTATGTTTTTTGAGATAAAGTTCACTCATTGGAATACCTACAAGCGATGTTTTCCTTTTAGTTAAATCGATATGTTTTTGATGCATATTGGTATTTAAAAGGTGAATATCGATATGACAAAGCTCCTGTAACTCTTTAAATTCAGTATCCAACATTATCATAATATGGTCTGAAGAGGAAGAATTTTGCAATACAGAAAGGAATAAAAAGTGTAATACAGTTTCGATCTTTTCTAAATCAAACCAGCCTGAAACATCTTCTTCAGGTAGTTTTACTTCAATTTGAATACTTTGCTGTTGTGCCTGTAATTGGAAAGATTCCTTAAAGTTTAATAAAAATGTATTGAGATTGTATTGGTAAACTTCTAATTGTAACTCCCCTTCATCTTGAGTTTTATTAGTTAAGATAAATCGAAGGATATTATGCATTTTAGACGCATTAAAGAAAAGCATCTGCAACTGTTTTTTCAATTTTGAATTAGTGTTGCGTTTATCAAGAATCATGTTCTCTAATGGCATCAATAATTGATTAATAGGAGTATTCAGTTCATGGATGATATCCTTATAGACTTGCATGTTTTCTTGCTGTAGTTTATTCTGTTGAGCTTGAAGTTCTAATTGAGAATTAATTTTTGCTCTATTGTCAATAAACTTCTTCCAATAGTAAATCATCAGAATAAAAACTAAGACATAGATAAACTTCGCCCACCAAGTTCTCCAGATTGGAGGCTCTATCTGAATGGATAGAGAATAAGGAGTACTCCAAGGTCCGCCAGCTACTTTTGTGGCAATAAGTAGAGTGTAACTTCCTGGGGCTAGATTACTAAAACTTGCCACATTGTTTTTGCCTACATTATTCCATTCCTTATCCCATCCATGTAAATAGTACTTATACATTAAAGTTTCGGGGTGTTTATAGTCGATCCCTTGGTATTTTACAGAAAACTGATTTTGACTGTAGGATAAAATGATTTCATCAGTATCCGTAATACTATTGGTGAGAATTTGATTTTCCTGATGAGGAATAATTTTTTCATTCAACACCTTTAATTCAGTGAGTACAATGTTAGGAGAGTATGTTTGAGGAATGATTTCACTAGGAGTGAAGTAATTTAGACCTCCTGCACCGCCGAAATAGATATCACCTCTTTTAGTCATAGCTTTGGAGCCATCCATAAAATCGCTGGACTGTATTCCAACATCAATACTATGTTTGTTGACAATTTTTAATGGATAATCAAATTCTATAATACCATGGTTAGATGATAGCCATAATTTTCCGTTTTGATCTTGTTGTATAGCATGGATAATATTAGAAGTGAGTTCCTTGTGGTCCTTAAATTCTTCAAGTCTTTTTTCTTGGTAATGATAGGCAAGAAGTCCTTTGTCGTAGGTACCAATCCAAAGAATATCTTTTTCTTGATCAAATAAGAGATCAAAAATGATCTCAATATTTACAGGTAATTTGATGGGTTGTAGAACTTTTGAATCAATGTTATAATTAAATAAACCACCATCATCGAAAGTACCCAACCATAACTTATTGCCTTTACTACAAATAGATCTGATATCCATAGTTCTTGTTCTATCAATACTTACCGCTTTTTGCAAGTCTTCGTCATAGTAATGCAAACCACCTCTGTTCGTACCAAACCAAATTGTACCATTTTTATCTTCTCCAAATGATCTGATATCTTGGACTAGTAATCCCTGATCCATACCAATGCGTTGAAACCCATCTATTCGAGGTAAGTATAAATTGACACCCCCATTATAAGTACCAAACCAAAAACGGTCTTTTGAATCTTTAAAAGCACTAATAATATTATTATCAGAGAGGGAGGTCGTATCGTTGGGTATATGAATATATCGATGAGATGTTTTGTATTTTGTATTGTATGTGGTGATGCCTTCTCCATCTGTTCCGGCCCAAATTGTTTGATTATCATCCACAATAATACCCCAAATGATATTACTTTGAAGTTCTGTTTTACCTAATAATTTGAAGGTATGAAACTGATCCTTTAATACATAAATTCCATTTCTTTGAGAGCCAATCCACAGGTTTTGTTGAGCATCTTCAAAAATACAGCGTATGGTGGTGCTACGATCTGAGATATCAATTCTTTCTAAATATTGATTTTTTGAGGGAGTAATCTTCCATAAGCCATTTAGTTCAGTACCAACCCATATATTATTCTCACTATCTGTATGTAATGCAATAATTGGAGTATTAGAAAATGCTCTTTGGTGTACACTGTAGATAGTTTTGTTTTTAGAATCGTATTTAGAAATTCCTTTTTTTGTCCCAATCCAGATATTTCCATCATGATCTTGCGTAAAACTATGAATCACTTTCGATGGTATTTGATTAATACCTCTACCTATAGGAAAAGTAGTGACATACTTATTGGATAAGTTGATGAGGTCAATGCCAGCATCCTTAGTTCCCACCCATAATAATCCAGTTTTTTTATCGATTAAAATAGTTTCAATTAGGTTCGATGATAGAGGTAATGTTTTGCTGTCTTTATACCAATGCTCAATCACTTCATTATTATTATTGATGATATATAACCCAAAACCATTTACGGTAACTATCAAATTATTATTAGGTAGAACAGCGATATCTGAGATGTTTTTATTCGCTAATTCTCTAACAGGGTTTTCAATAATCTCTTTTTCTTGGTTAATTCTTCTTAGTCCTTTTGTTGTTCCAACCCAAATAGTTTCATTCTTATCAATTTCTAAAGTATTGACAAAGTGGGAAGGAAGTTGATCTCTGTAAGAACCTTGTGCTGTATTAAAATTTTGGCCATCAAAGTTACTTAAACCGCTTTCTGTTCCCATCCAAATAAAGCCATGTTTGTCTTGTAGAATCTCATATACGGTATTGTGAGACAGACCATCTATGGATGTGAAGTTTTGAGCTTTGTTTTGCCCCTTAATATTTGAAGAAATAAGGAGTAGTGTGAGTAATATTCGAATGATAACGGTATTATTTATGGAAGGCATTGGTAGAATACTTTAAGGAAAATAGTTTGTGCTTCTTTCTTTTGCGTGAAATTAACACTTAAATTAATATCTTTACAGCGGGGTGAAATGAATATAATTGTATTGTTTGTTAAGTTATTGATTTATAGTGTTTTAAAATTAATTTGAAAATATTTAATATTTAAATAGCCCTTTTTGTTTAACTAGAAATGAATAGGGTGAAATGATTTGACCCTTCTATAAAATTATTTATTAGACCCTTATTTCTAATTCACTATTTCATATTTGTTATCGAAAGCAACAGTAAAAGGAAACTTTTTTGTGAACTATTAAATTTAGTATGAAATAATGATGACTAAACTTTACTATTACCTATTAGGACTATTACTTATTATATCAGTACAGTCTTGTAAGGAAAAAGAAATTAATGATCCAACTAATCCTCAAATCAACTTAGAGGAAGAGGTGGAGGCCTTTAGAGGGGAAACCATGCAAATTCAGGCAGTGGTAACTCATGAGATGGGTGTTAAAGCAGTGAGGTTGTATCAACCTGATTGGAGTTTGGACAGAACAATTAACCTTGAAGAGGAAGGTTCTCCAAAAGAATTCAATTTAGATTATATGTTTGCAGTACCTACAGATGCTGCCGACGAAGTGACTATTGAAATTACAGCAACAAGTGTAGGGGATAATACAACTACAGCTTCTCAGAAAGTAATGACAAAAGCTTCTGAAAGTATGTATTTAATGGCACACAATCTTGAAGGAAGAGATGCCAATTGGGGAGATCCATCAACAGCGATTAAGATGGAAAAGTCTTCAGATAACCCAAATGAATATTCTACTGTAGTCACTTTTATGAGTGGTGGTGGTTCAGATGCTTGGGGTAGTGTACTTGCAATTATTGGCCAAACTACAGGAGTTTTGCCTTTCAATGCGGTTGTCGACTTTGAAAATGTTCCTGAAAAATATAAGGATTCAGAATGGTGGGGAAGCGATAACAATTACGTACAAGAAAGTAATTACCCAGGTTATGTAAAGTTTGATGATGAAGCAGGCACAATGGAGTTTGACATGGTTACACAAGAAGATGCATCAACTCCAATAGTAGAAGAACCGGGTTTCTATAACTTACATCCGTTAGCCTTTTATGATAATGGTGGAAAATATGAGGTGAAGTTCAATAAAGAAACAATGAAATTAACGATTTCATTAACTGAAGCAGTAGAGCCTCCTGTAGAAGCAGATATGTATATTGTTGGTGGTGGCTTCCCGGAATCTGGTCAATGGTGGGATCCTTCTAACGGAATTCCAATGACAACAACTGAAGAAGGTGTATACACAAAAACAAATATTGAAATTGAAGCGGGTGCTGAAATGAAATTTGTAGGACAAAGAGATTGGAGTCCTGATAATTTTGGTTGGATTGCTCAAAACGAAGAAGAGAATAATACTACAGATGAAACTCGAGCGATGCATAATGATCAAGGTTCTATTCCTTATCTATTTGAAGAAGCAGGTTATTATGATATCGTATTTAATAAAAACAACCTAACAGTTACAATTACAAAAGTAGGTGATGTGGCTCCGCCAGAGTTCCCAATTGCAGAAGAATTGTATATTATTGCTGGTGGTACACAAGAACTAGAAGACGGTTCATGGTATGATCCATCGCAAGCGTTACAAATGAACAAAGTAGCAGATGGAATTTTTGATGTAACACTGAACTTTAATGACTTAAGTGAAGATGATTGGGGAGTATATTTCTCTTTCGTTGGACAAACAGATGCTTATACACCGATCAATTTTGGATTAACGGGAGGGAATGATGATCCAACAGATAACGAAGTGTTTGATCTTACTAAACCAATTGAAGACCTGAACTATGAAAATATTGATAGTAAGCAGAGCTTTGTGTACTACTATAACAAGCCAGGTGAATACAAAATTACAGTCAACATTAATGATCAAACTGTATCGGTAGTTTCTACAACTGTTGAAACTTACTACCTAATGGGACATAACTTGGATGGCAGTAGTGCCAATTGGGGAGATCCATCAACAGCTATATTAATGACTCAATCTGAAAGTAATGCGAACTTATTCTCTACTACGGTAACATTTATGGCTGATGGAGGAAATGACGCTTGGGGATCAGTTTTAGCAGTTATTGGTCAAAATACAGCGGTAACTCCTTTCAATGCTGTGTTAGATATTGCTTCAGTAGACCAGTCTCATTATGATACAGATTCATGGTGGAATGGTAATACGTATGAGCAAGGAAATAATTATCCTGGCTATGTAGTTTACGATAATTCATCAGACGAAATGATTTTTGATTTAGTTACTGATGCAGCTGCCACAACTCCAATCGTTCAAGAACCAGAATTTTATAACCTTCAACCTTTAGCATTTTATAATTCACCAGGAACATATGTTGTTACCTTCGACAAAGCAAGCATGACATTAACCTTGGAATTACAATAGAAAAATCCTTACTCCCAACAGGCTGCACTAGTTTGTTGGGAGACTAATAAAGCAAGACTTAACATCGAATACCGGAATGAAAAAACAATTATTATTACTTATCAGTCTGTTGTTCAGCCTAACAGTATGGGCACAAGAGCGTCAGATATCAGGTACAGTGACTTCATTGGGAGAGCCCTTAATTGGAGTGACTGTAGTAGTCAAGGGTTCAACAATAGGAACAACGACAAATTTTGAAGGTCAATACTCTTTAAAAGTAAAGGAGGGAGCTGTACTACAGTTTTCTTACATCGGCTACACTACCAAAGAAATTACAATTACTACTCAATCTAAAATAGATATCGCATTGATTGAAGATGCAGAGCAATTAGAGGAAATTGTGGTAGTGGGATATGGTACTCAGAAGAAGAGTGAACTAACCTCAGCTATTTCTTCAGCAGACGGTGAAGATTTAAGAAAAATCTCTACTGGTGATGTTGTAACGTCACTTCAAGGTAGAGTAAGTGGTGTTCAGATTTCTCAGTCAGGTGCTGCTCCGGGTGAATCTCCAACAATTAATATTAGAGGTATTTCAACATTAAACGGTAACACACCACTATATGTAGTAGATGGAGCTCCAGTTGAAGATATTACATTCTTATCGCCAAAAGATATTGCTGATATTCAGGTATTGAAAGATGCTTCAGCATCAGCTATTTATGGATCAAGAGGTTCAAATGGTGTAATTATCGTTACGACAATTAAAGGTACTGAAGGTTCAATGAAAGTGAGTTTTGATGCTTCTGCAGGTGTTCAAAATATAGCGAAGAAACCAATGACGGCTGGTTCTGAAGAGTACCAACAAGCAAGAGCGTTAATTGATCCAAGTTACCAGTACATAGAAAATGCTCCGAACTCGAATTGGTTTAATGAAATCCAGAACAATGGGGCTCCAATTCAAGATTACAGTGTGAATATTACTGGTGGTTCTGAAAAAATCAGATACAATATGAGTGGTAACTACTTCTCTCAAGAAGGGGTTTTACAAGGGTATGACTATGAAAGATTCACAGGTAGATTTGGAGTAGACGTTCAATTAACGGATAAAATCACAGTGGGTCAAAGTGCTTCAATTACACCATCTACAAATGTAAGTGGACCGGGGTCTATGCCTTTTGATGCAGTACGTCTACGTCCTACGGATGCAGTATATAAGCCGGAAGATGAAAGAGAAGGATTAAATGAATACAGTATTTATGCTCCTTCGTCTAACGATGTAGCCAACGTAGCGGGTAGAGTAGCAAGAAATGATTATTCTCAAAAGGAAAATAAAATTTTCTCAAATACTTATCTGAACTATGATATTATCGATGGTTTAACCTTCAAAACTCAATTTAGCTATTACTACACCACTTGGCGTTCTGATACGTTCTCACCAACCTATTACATCGGACCAAACGATCTAAACAATGTAACTAGAGCAGAGCGTAGACAGAACATTAGAAGTAATTATGTATGGAATAATACTTTAACCTATCAGAAAGTAATCAACAAACATAGCTTCTCTGTAATGTTGGGTACGGCTACCGAAAGACTAGTACATCAGACATTAGGAGCATCAGGACAAAACATTCCTTCAAATGCACCACATTTAAGATATCCAGAAGCTGCACAAGATGGTTATTTAGGCTGGGGTACCAAAGAATGGAACTCTTTAGCTTCAGGTTTTGGTCGTTTCACTTATGCATATGATGATCGTTATTTTATGACTGCTAACTTCCGTATGGATGGTTCTTCTAGATTCCCTGAAAGTAATAAGTGGGCTGCGTTCCCATCGATTTCTGCTGGTTGGAATATTTCTAACGAAAGCTTTATGGAAGAGGCGACTTGGTTAAGTAACTTAAAAATTAGAGGTGGTTGGGGTACTATTGGTAACCAAGCTATCAACGATGGAGCTTATACGACAACACTTTCAAACTATGACTATGTATTTGGCCCTGATGGTCAAAGATATCCAGGTCTTGCACCAGATGTGATTGGTAACAGTAACTTGATTTGGGAAACTGTGGAAGATAAAAACATAGGCGTAGACTTTGGTTTCTTGAATGGTAAAATCACAGGTTCGGTAGACTTTTTTGAGAGAAATACGAAAGACATGTTGATGCAGAAAAATGTTCCTCCTCATTTAGGTTACCCTGGCTATCCTGGTGAAATTTGGGCGAACGTTGGTAGTATGACAACAAAAGGTTGGGATGCTACAGTAGCTTATAACATAGATAAAAAAGATTGGAGCTTTGGAGCTGTATTAAACTTATCACAAGCAAGATCTACAGTTACTCAACTGGCCAACGAAGGTGAAGTGATTTGGGGAGGTAACTCACAAAGAGTAAATAACATGACTCGTACTGAAGTAGGTGGTACAGTAGCAGGTTTCTACGGCTATGTTCATGATGGCATCTTCCAAAATCAAACAGAAATCAACAGTCATGCAACAAAAGAAGGTCAACTAATTCAACCAAACGCTAAGCCAGGTGATATCCGATTTAAAGATCTTGACGGTGATGGTCAAATCACAGATGCAGATAGAACATATATTGGCAATCCAGAGCCAGATTTGGTATTTGGCTTAACATTAAATGGAGCTTACAAAGGTTTTGATATTTCAATGACCTTCCAAGGAACATATGGAAATGATGTGATCAATGCTATGGCTCCTTATACTTACTCTGGTGATTTAGGAAATTCGAATGTTCAGGCAGGAGTAGTAAACAGATCTTGGTCGGGTGAAGGTTCAACCAACTTCTACCCAAGGTTAGCTGGAGAAAGTCAAACTGAAAACTTCCATAGATTCTCAAGTTTATATATTCAAGACGGTTCATTCTTGAGATTACAGAACATTCAAGTCGGTTATACTTTCAGCAAATTAAAGAATGTAGATAGATTAAGAATATTTGCATCAGCTCAAAACCTATTTACAATAACAGGTTATGATGGAATGGACCCAGATGTATCGGGTGGCTATTGGGGAATTTTCGATAGAGGTATCGATTGGGGTGATTACCCTACACCAAGAACTTACATGATGGGATTAAACTTCACTTTCTAATCAATTCAAAAGAGCACAAAAGAATGAAAAAATTAGCAACATATATATTAGCAGGAGCCTTGGCATTCGGGACAGTAGGATGCAAAGACTTTCTTGAAAACCCAAGACAAGGGGTACAGAACTTAGACAACTTTTATAATACTGAAACAGAGATCACTCAAGGTTTAATGTCTGCTTACTTCTGGTTAAGCGGGGACGATTGGTGGTATAAAGATAACTTTCGTTTTGTAGGAGACATTTGCTCAGATGATGCCTTTGATGGTTATACAGATCAATTGAGCTTCACTTTACTCTCAAAATTTGATATCACACCACAAAACGAGTGGTTAGAGTACGAGTGGATTTATAGCTATAAAGGAATTTTCCATGCTAATATTGTCCTTGAAAAAACGGAAGGATCTCCAGTCGAAAATCAAGAATTTAAAGAACAAGTGATCGCTGAAGCAAAGGTACTTCGAGCTTATCAATACTTTGGTTTAGTAAGAAACTTCGGAGGTGTGATACTTTTAGAAAGACCTGCTTTAACTGATGAAGTTGCAGATGAGCAAGCTTCTTTGGGAAGAAGTACTGAAGAAGCTACATGGGCATTTATTGAAAGAGATTTATTGGAAGCGATCGAAGTTTTACCAACTAGAGGCCTTCAAGATCCTAATGAAATTGGTAGAGTTACTAAAGGGACTGCACAGGCATTATTAGCCAAAGCATATTTATATCAACAGAAATATCAAGAAGCACTAGACCAAGCTAATGCGATTATTCAAGATGGCGATTATTCTTTGGTACCAGATATAGAAGTTCTTTGGGATAACTCACAAAGAAACTCAGCAGAATCTGTTTTTGAAATTCAAACTTCAGGTGATATAACATTTGCGTTAGGAACATCATTCCCAACGGTAACAGGATCTAGATCTTCAAAGAATAGCCCTAGTTTTTACGGAGGTGTTGTTAATGGATGGGGATTTAACACTCCATCTTCTCACCTTGATAATGCTTTTGAAGAGGGAGATGCCCGTAAAGGAATGACCATCATTAAGCATTTGGATTTATTGGATGCCGATGGTAATCCAGATCCAGATGAAGGAACTCCTTACTATGCATTTGCTGATAATGAAACCGATGGATCGAATGCATCTGGACGTATTAACAGAAAAATGTTTTTAAAACCATCAGCGCGTAATGACTGGTATGGAAATGATCCTTACCAATATAAAATTCTTAGATACGCAGATGTACTACTTATAGCTGCAGAATGTGAGGTAAGAGTAGGTGCTGCAGGTAGAGCGGCACAGCATGTTAACTTACTTCGAGAAAGAGCATTTGGCGATAACAGTCACAACTATACTTCGGTAACATTAGATGATGTATTAAACGAAAGAAGACTGGAGCTTGCGATGGAAGGAGAACGTTTTTATGACCTGAAAAGAACAGGAAGAATGACGCAAGCTATGACAGACTTTGTGAATTATAATATGAATAACAATACAGATTATGATGCTGGTAATGACAAAGGAACACTTTGGGATGAAAGCAAGCATATGTATTTTCCTATTCCACAAACACAAATAGACTTATCTAACGGGGCAGTAGAACAAAACCCTGGATATTAATCTAAAATCAATAGTCAAGGTGGTTTTACTGCCTTGACTCCACTTTAATAAACTTAACTAACTCAAATAGAATAGAGAAATAAAATCAATATGAAGAAGCTGATAACAATAGGAGGTCTTCTAATGGCATCTTTAGGAGTTTCTGCCCAACAAATAAATGATTGGGAGAACCCAAAGATGATCGCTCAGAATAAAGAAGAGGCAAGAGCCACTTTTACTTTATATAATTCTGAAACAGAGGCCCTAACGAATAATAAAGAAAATTCCGATAATACCTTATCACTCAACGGAACTTGGAAGTTTAACTGGGTTATTAAACCAGCAGATAGGCCAAAAGACTTTTTTAAAACGGACTACAATACATCATCATGGAATGATATTGAAGTGCCTTCAAATTGGGAATTACAAGGTTTTGGAACTCCAATATATACGAATGTTGAGTATCCATTTACGCCGGTAGATCCCCCGAATATTCCTCATGACGATAATCCGGTGGGTTCATATAAAAGAACATTCAATTTACCTGTAAACTTTGAAGGAAAGCAAGTGTTTGTACACTTTGCAGGAGTTCGTTCTGCGATGTATTTATGGGTAAATGGAGCAAAAGTAGGTTACTCTCAAGGATCAAAAACTCCTGCCGAATTTGATATCACAAGCTTTGTCAAAGAAGGTGAGAATCAGATTGCAGTTGAAGTTTATCGCTGGTCTGATGGTTCTTATTTAGAAGATCAAGATATGTGGCGTTTAAGTGGTATTGATAGAGAGGTCTATTTATATGCTACACCTACATCATATGTAAAAGATTTTGAAGTAACATCAATACTAGATAAGTCATATAAACATGGTATGTTCTCTTTGGAAGTTGATATAGAAAATACAACAAAAGAGTCAGTAACAAATACCATTGAGGCAGTACTTTATGATAAAAACCTAAGAAAAGTACTTACAAAAAAATCAAAGATTCTATTACCTGCGATTTCATCAAAAACCACCAAGTTATCAGGAAAGCTGACTAATGTAAACAGATGGAGTGCTGAAGATCCTTACTTATACACTTTGGTATTAACGCAAAAAGATAGAAAAGGGAAAGTAGTTTCGAGTACTTCATCTAAGGTGGGTTTTAGAACCGTTGAAATTAAAAATGCACAGCTGCATGTAAATGGTATGCCTGTATTGGTAAAAGGTGTCAACCTACATGAGCACCACCCAACAAGAGGGCATGCTAATACGGAAGAGATGATGTTGAAAGACATCGAAACGATGAAACGAAACAATATCAATGCAGTACGTTTGAGCCATTATCCTAATGATACCAGATGGTATGAACTTGCTGATGAATATGGTTTGTACCTTGTGGATGAAGCCAATATTGAATCACATGGTTTGGGGGCAGAACATCAAGGAACCTTTGATACACTTCGTCATACTGCATATAATCCAGATTGGTATGATGCTCATTTTGATAGAGTAAAATCGATGGTAGAAAGAGATAAAAACCATCCTTCTGTAATTATCTGGTCTATGGGTAATGAATGTGGAAATGGTGAGACTTTCTTTAAGATTTATGATTGGTTAAAAGAGCGTGATAAAACAAGACCGGTTCAGTTTGAACAAGCGGGTGAGTTGAGAAATACGGATATCGTTTGCCCAATGTATCCATGGGTAGCGGACATGAAAAAGTATGCTGAGGCAACAGATAAAACAAGACCGTTTATTATGTGTGAGTATTCTCATGCCATGGGTAATTCGAATGGTAATTTTAAAGATCTGTGGGATATAGTAAGAAGCAAACCACATATGCAAGGTGGTTTTATTTGGGACTGGGTAGATCAAGGTATTCAGACGCATGATGAGAATGGAAATATGTACTGGGCATATGGAGGGGACTTCAATTCGTATATGTACCCGAATCAAGAAAATTTCTGTTTAAATGGTTTAGTTGATCCAGACCGTAAGCCACATCCGGGGTTATATGAGGTGAAGTATGTACACCAAAATGTACAGTTCAAAGCAAAAGATTTAGCGAATGGAATCATTACAGTCACTAACGAATTTGATTTTACTAATCTTTCAAACTATCATATGCGTTATGAAATTTTGAAAAATGGTAAGGTCATAAAATCGGCAAGCCATCCATTAAATATCGAACCACATCAGAGTAAAGATATTTTTGTTCAACTTCAAGAAATGCCTCAAGAAAATGGTGTTGAGTATTTCTTAAACTTCAATGTGATTACAAAAGAGGCAACTAGAATGATTCCGAAGGGTCACTCTATAGCTCATGAGCAGTTTATGCTAGGAGAAGGGAAATTCTTTGCTAAAAAGGAAGAAAAAACAACCCTTCCTAAAGTTCAAAAAGAAGGTGATTGGATTGGTGTAAATGGTAAAGATTTCCAAGTGTGGATCTCTAAGTGGGGTGAAATTGCAGAGTGGACATTCAAAGGTCAGAAAATTATTAATGAAGCACCAAAACCTAGTTTCTGGAGAGCACCTGTTGATAATGATTTCGGAAACCATATGCAAAAAGAATCGAACGTATGGAGAATGGCACATAGAAACAAGTCGGTGAAATCTATTGATGTGAAAGAAGATGGGAATTCTGTTTTGGTTGATGTTGTCTATCATTTAAAGAATGTAGATGCAGACTATCACCTGACGTACGCAATTAATGGAGAAGGAGCTATTTCAGTAAGTGTGGAAATGGATATTGAAGGAAGAAAAGACCTACCAGAGCTACCAAGATTTGGAATGAATATGATTCTTTCTAATGAGTATGATCAATTTACCTATTACGGTAGAGGACCAGTAGAAAATTACCAAGATAGAAATAATGCAACATTGGTTGGTATCTATGAGAGTACAGTAGCAGAGCAATATCATGCTTACTTAAGACCTCAGGAAAACGGTAATAAAACGGATGTACGATGGTTGACTTTACTAAACGATAAAGGGTTTGGTTTAAGAGTCATCGGACAACAACCTTTGAGTGTTACGGCATTGCATAACCGTATCTCTGATTTTGATCCAGGCGAAGAGAAAAAGCAACGTCATATTAATGATATTTACCAACGAAATTTGGTATCACTAAACATTGACTTAAAGCAAAGAGGTGTTGGAGGTGACAATAGTTGGGGTTACCTACCACATGATGAATACCGATTGATGCCTGCGAAATATTCGTATGGATTTACAATGATGCCTTACCAAAAAGAAGCCCAAAAAGTTGGTTTGGGTAAATAAGGCTTGAAGCTTCTTGGTGGATAAATTTCATCAAGAAGCTTTTCTAAACTTAACGAACAAAATGTAATTATTATGAATCACTTTTACATCAGTTATATGAAATGGACGACAATAATTCTTTCCATTTGTTTAGGACTTACTTCTTGTTCTGAAGAAACAACTGGAAATGAAGATAAGACCTTGGAAGATACAGTATTGAGTATAGATTTAACACAAACGTATCAACAAATGGAAGGTTTTGGAGCTTCCGATGCATGGTCGGCACAATATGTTGGTAATTGGCCGGATGCGACAAAAAGTGCAATTGCTGACTTACTTTTTTCAACAGCCGTAGATGATGAAGGCAACCCTGAAGGTATTGGTCTTAATATATGGAGGTTTAATATCGGAGCAGGTTCAAAAGCACAAGGAGCAGGAAGTGATATTAATGACCTTTGGAGAAGAACGGAAGGTTTTTTACAAGAAGATGGTACGTATGATTGGACACAACAATCAGGTCAGCGATGGTTTCTTCAAGCAGCAAAACAAAGAGGAGTACAAAAGTTTATAGGCTTCTCTAATAGTGCTCCAGTACAAATGACAAAAAATGGTAAAGCCAATACTTCTGCAGCTCAACAGTCCAATTTAGATCCAAGCGAGTTTGAAAATTTTGTAGAGTTTTTAACTGATGTAACAGTACAATTACAAACAGAAGGAATTACTTTGGATGAGTTAAGCCCTGTCAATGAAACACAATGGGATTGGGATAAAAGCTCCGGACAAGAAGGGTGCCCTTTTACTAACGAAGAGGTAGCCAACTTAGTAAGAAAATTAGATAGCAAACTAACTGAAAAAGGGCTGTCGACAAAAATTGAAATTACTGAGGCAGGGCAGATAGATTACCTCTACCAAAGTGGAACAAACCGCCCTGATAAAGACAATCAAATTGCTGAATTTTTTGGTAGTGGTTCCAATTATGTAGCTGATTTATCACATATGTCAGATTTTGTTGCAGGGCATAGCTACTGGACTACAGAGCAATCTAATTTGGCTCCAATGAGAAAAGAATTATGGAGTAAGATTAAAGAGGTGAACCCTAACCTTAAATACAATATGTCTGAGTATTGTATAATGGGAGATAGTGAAGAGGGCATTGATGGTAATGGAAAAGACTTAAGTATTGACATGGGATTGTACCTGGCTAGAGTGTTACATTATGACCTTACTGAAGCCAATGCATCTGCTTGGCAATGGTGGATTGCAATGAGTCCTTATGACTATAAAGATGGTTTGGTATACATTGATAAATCAGAGGTCAATGGTGGTTATCAAACATCTAAAATGCTGTATACTTTAGGAAACTACAGCCGATTTGTAAAAAATGGTATGCAGAGAGTTCATACTAATCAATTGTTCGGAAAAACGAATGATGATCCTTTTACTCAAAAAAGAATTATGGCCTCTGCTTATATGAATAATGATGAAGTGGTGGTGGTATTGGTGAATTACAATAACTATGAATATACAATTCAGTTTGATTTTGATGGGCAGTTAGCTAATAATGAAATGAAAATGTACCGCACATCTAGAAGCGAAGATTTATCATTTATAGGTACTCAGGAAGTAAGTCAAGACATTGTTGTGGCTCCACAATCGGTAACAACTTATGTGATAAAGAAATAATATGAGGATACTAAATTTTATCATACTGTTTTGTTTCTCAGCTGTAGGTTTTGGTCAATCTGTAATTCAACCCAATGATCATGCAATTCAGTATCGAGGGAGAGTAGAATTTTCGGATCCTTTAGTTCCTCGTTTTAGTATGCCTTCGAGTAGTATTAAAGTAAAGTTTTATGGGACAACATTAAAAGGGACTTTTTCTGCTAAGAATTTTGATGGGAACGGTTTAAGTTACCTTTATGTGATACTTGATGGTAAAGCGAGCCCCTTTGAACGAAATGTTCTTGAAATCAAGACATCAAAACAAGAGTATACTATTCTTGAAGGACTAGAAAATAAGGAACATACCGTAGAACTTGTCAAGTTAAATGAATATTGGGGAATGATTGAGTTTCATGGCTTTGCTACTGACGGTAGTGGTGCATTAGCATTACCCAATAGAAAGTCTAGAATGATAGAGTTTTATGGAGATTCTAATCCATCGGGTTGGTCAGCTTGGAATGATAAAGATCAGGGAGGAGATGGTGAAGCAGGAGGGTATTTTACCTACCCTGGTTTTACAAGTAGAGCACTAGAGGCAGAGTTTACTAATTTTTCAGCGGGTGGTTTTGGAATTACACCCAAGATGGGAGATCGAAACCTTACGGATTACTTTGAAAAGATTCATATCAAAACAGATAATGCAGTCACCAACCTATGGAATCCAGAAGAAAACTATCTAAATACTACTCCTGATGTGGTTGTAGTAAACCTTGGAGCTAATGATTATTGGTCAGGAGCTACAAAACAAATGCAGAAAAATGGATGGAAGAACTTTGTAGAAGATCAACTGAGAAAAGTATATCCAAAAGCACACATTGTTTTGGCCAATTCTGAAGGTTGGGCAGTAGGAGAGCCTACAGATTACATTGATGAAATGGTTGATCAGTTTCATGAATCAGGGGATAAAAATATATCTTATGTCAAATTCCCTTGGTTGTGGGGACAAGACCATGCGGTTGTAGGGGAACATGCAGGATTTGCACAAGTCTTAGTAGAACATATTTCTAAAGAGATGAATTGGAATATCTTAGATGACGCTGACTATAAACTGTACAACGCGTTTCCAATGAGCAATGAACTTTTAGGAAACAGATCCTTTGAAAGAAGTATTCTTACCCGTCCTGATGGTTGGAGAGCAGGGTCATTACAAAGTACTGCAAAAACCATTGTTGAAAGTAGTAACGCAAAAGATGGAGAGGCGGTAGTAGAATGCTATGGAAATGGAGGTGTACACTATGCAGTAAAATCTCAAAATGGTATGCAATACAGTATATCAGTATGGGTAAAAGGTTCGGGAAGTTCAAAACTTAGATATGCATTTAGGTCTCAAGGGCAGGCTGTGATTACTGAGGAAACAAAAAGTTTTGAAGTAGGAACGGATTGGCAGAACATTTCAATTACCACTCAAAAGGCGCCACTAGACACTTGGCAAATTGATGTTCAATTAGATGCTGAAGATGGTATTGTTCAATTTGATCTTATTGAAATGGAAGAAGAGAATGTGACATCCAACAGTAATATTCCAAAGAAGAAAATGGGTTTTCAAGTGTACCCTAACCCAGTACAAAATACATTGTATATAGAAAATATTGATTCCAATAATGAATATGTGATATTTAATGAAATGGGACAGCTGAAGCATCAAGGAAAAGAGTCATTTTTAGATGTATCGTTGTGGAGTTCGGGAATGTATTTTCTGAAAAACCCTTTAAAATCTGAGACTTATAAAATCATCAAAAACTAGGTTCTAATTTTTAGAAAACTGATAGTAAAAACAATGAAAAGGTATTTTTGTACATTATTTTTCGTAGCGTTTTGTTTGGGTCTGACTGCCCAAAATAAAGAATCTCTACAGGTGAGTTTAGTACCTTCAAATGATGGTTTTTTTCCAAATAGGGTATTGCAACTCCATGCTGAGGTACTCAATAAAAATAGCGTAGATCAGGAGTTTACTATTAATTGGCAAATTACCAATGATGAAGGGGTGGTTCTGAGAGAAAAAGAGTTTCCTTATAAAGTAAAAGGCGATTCGGAAGTATGGGCTTATTGTCCAATTTATCGTTTTCAATCGGATGGATTTTTTGAAGTTAGGGCTACAGTACAAACAGCAGAAACATCACAAAAAATTAAAACAGTAGTTACTGTTAACCCCGAAAAGATTACTTCTCCTTTAAGGAAAACAGACGATTTTGATGCCTTTTGGAGCAATGCAAAAGAAGAGTTATCTCAAGTCAATCCTGAATATAAAGTCAAAAAGATCAAAAGAGAAAAATCTGCCAAAACACATTTGTATGAGGTAGAAATGAAAAGCATTGGTGGATTAACAGTAAGAGGTTGGTTAGAAGTGCCTAAAAAGAAAGGAGTATACCCAACATTACTGCAAGTGCCTGGCTATACTGTAAACCTTGAACCTGTGGATAAATATGATGATATGGTGATTTTCTCTTTCAATGTTAGAGATCATGGTAATAGCGACAATACAGGTGAGAGAAACTACAAGATGTGGGCAAGAGGGCTCGACAATCCAAAAGCATTTTACTACTATGGCATCTATTTGGACTGTCTAAGAGCGATGGATTTCTTAATGACAAGAGAAGAAGTGGATCAATCGAAGATTGCCGTATGGGGAGCCTCACAAGGGGGAGGCTTAGCATGGGTGACTGCTTCTCTAGATCAAAGAGTAAGTTTATGTATTGCTGATATACCATTTTTAACGGATTGGGAAAGGTATTTTAGTATTTCAAATTGGGAAGAAATTGATGAATGGATGGCTCATCATCCCAATGTTTCATGGGATGAAATATTAACGACATTAAGTTATTTTGATACAAAAAATATGGTCGATAAAATTCAGTGTCCAGTGTATATGGGAATTGGTATGCAAGATGAAGTATGTCCCCCCGCAACCAGCTTTGCAGCCTATAATCGAATTACCACTCCTAAAAAATATTTTATTGATCAGGATCAGGGACATTGGGTAAGTGATGAACGCTGGGAGGAACACTACCAAGAAGTGAGATCTTTTTTTAAAATGGATAAAGAGAACAAATAAACATGCAAAAGCAATTAATATTTTGGTTGATTCTACTCCTTTCAAAATCACTTTACGGGCAAGAGGTGTATCCTTTATGGGAAAAAGGTGAAATCCCATTTTATAAGGAGAATGACCTAAAAGAATATGAAAAGGAGGCTTATGGTACCCTCTGCGTTTTTGATATTACTCATCCTACAATTACCGTATATAAGGCAAAAGGAAAGCACAAAACAGACAAAGCTGTGCTGATTATGCCTGGCGGAGGATATGGTTTAGTAGCCATGTATCATGAAGGGTATGATGTAGCCAAGAAGTTAGCAGAAAACGGAATTACTGCTGCAGTGTTAAAGTACCGTTTACCAAACCTTAAAAGCTGCACAGTACCAGAAAGTGTACCTTTAGCGGATGCAAGAAAGGGACTGTCTCTATTAAGAAGCTTTGCTGATAAATATTCCTTTGATGCGGCAAAAGTAGGAGTAATGGGCTTTTCTGCTGGAGCTCATTTAGCAACTGTTACTACACTTTGGGAAAGTGAAGCGGAAGATGAAAACCCTAATTTTGCGGCATATATTTATGGGGTAACTCAGATGACAAAATTGAATATTGAATGGTTAGAAAATGACCTTTACCATAGAAAATTATCTGCAAGCGAAGTGGAAGAGAATACTCTTATGAACCTTGTAACAAAGGATACCCCACCAACGTTTTTAGTACATGCTTATGATGATGATATTTGCTTTATTGAAGAAACTACTGTTTATGCTGAAAAGATGAATAAAGTAGGAGCTGAAGTCGAGACACATATCTTTCCAAAAGGTGGCCATGGTTTTGGTTTAGGTCGAGCAAGTGATGGAACAGATCAGTGGAGTGATTTATTTATCAATTGGGTCAAGAGAATGAACAGAGAAATCAACTAAGAATATTTAAAAAAGAAAAATGCCTCAAGTTATAAGTAAGCTTGAGGCATTTTTTATAGCGATTCTATATTTAATAGAAATGTAATTATTTCAAATATGAAGGAACCTTTACCATAGGTGTACCTACTTCTGCAAGGTTATACAGCCATGTTAGAGAAAAGCTTTTGGCTAAGTCTCTTTGGTATGGGTGAATGATATTAACGAAAGGCATATCTGGCTCAGAAACTAGTTCCATTACCTTACGCATAATCATAACATCTTCCGCACTTAATTTTGCTTCTTGAGCACCGACATGTGGGCAAAGTTTATCAAGAGCAGTTTGCGCTTTCTCTTTATGGTTTTCAATCAGCAATGACATATAATCAGAAATAAAACCAAACTTCATAGATTCTCGGAGACTGGTTTTAATCACAGATATAATATCTTGTTCTCTTTTTGATAGTGGTCTCATGGTAGTCGTTAAAAGTTATATAAGTTACCTGTTAATTAACACACACTTGTAAATGACAAAGTCATTCCGCGTCTAACATGCATTATATTGAAAATTTATGAAAAAAGCATATTTATTAATGGTTATTTGCATTGGATTTCAATTATTATTAGAATATATTTAACGAACAAAATTGCTGTAGATAAATTGATGAGATTGAACGAATTAAAACTTCATTAGACCAATCCACGTTCAAACAAATAAGAAAACAATTAACCCATATAATACTACTATGAAACACTATCATGTTCTTAACGGAGACAGTAGCTTCCAGCTGTGGAAAACACAGGATTTTGGAGGTGATCCGATCATTTTTAGGGAAATGTTGGTCGAAGGAGATCAGCATCCATTACTATGGAGCGAAGGTTTCTTCGATACAAGAAGAAAGTTCTTTTTAGTGAATTATAAGATCACTAACGAAGAGTATAATGCGATATCGTTTCATGAGCTTTCAAGACTTCAAGAGTTGCAATCAGCTCAAATGATCACCCTATGGTTTGAGAATGATCTCTTTTGTTACATCAACTTATTTGCTGTGTTGTCTTACATTAACTCGCTAGACAAAAAAGATATTAAGGTGTCTTTAGTGTTAGGAGATCAGAAGAAGGGATTAGGCGAATACAAACCTGAAGATTATCCATCACTCTATAATAATAGAGTAGATCTTAAACCTTCCGATATTCAGTATGCAGGTAATTTCTGGAAATATTATGTCAATGCTGATTTTGAAAATCTTATCCCATTAATTAAAAAGTCACCAAGCTGTTTTCCATATATTGATGACATCATGAAAGCATATATGGAACAATTCCCTTGGTTAGAAACAGGCTTAAGTAAAATTGAACGTCGTATTTTAAAATTTTTATACGATGAACCATGTACAGAAAGGAAGCTTATTGGTAAGCTTTTAAGAAGACAATCAATTGAAGGTTTTGGAGACTTACAATACGAAAGGATCATCAAACAAATGAAAAAGGACTTACTAGAAGTCAATGAAGATGGATATCTTATTTTAACCTCTGAAGGGAAAAATATTCTTAGAGGTGTAAATCAATATAACGACCAAAATCTGTCTTACCAATACATTGGAGGGGCATTGAGAAGTGAATATTACTATGACCAAGAAAGTTGTTTTTTAATCGAAAGAAATTGACGTTATTTGTAGCCGATTTTTATAAGACAGACGATCACATCAACATGAAACAATACCACGATTTACTCAAACGTATTTTAGAAGAAGGAGCGGAGAAAGGAGATAGAACGGGTACAGGTACTAGATCTGTATTTGGTCATCAAATGCGTTTTGACCTTTCGGAAGGATTTCCTGTATTAACAACTAAAAAGCTTCACTTACGCTCAATCATTCATGAGTTATTGTGGTTTTTGAAAGGAGACACAAACGTCGCTTACCTTCAAGAAAATGGTGTGAGAATTTGGAACGAATGGGCAGATGAAAATGGTGAGTTGGGACCAGTTTATGGGAAACAATGGAGATCATGGACCAATACAGATGGTGAAGTGATCGATCAAATTTCTTGGTTAATTAATGAGATTAAAACCAACCCTAACTCAAGACGTCTAGTGATTTCTGCATGGAATGTTGGAGAACTTTCTAAAATGGCCTTAATGCCTTGTCATGCTCTTTTCCAATTCTATGTGGCAGATGGTAAACTATCTTGTCAGTTATATCAGAGAAGTGCAGATGTATTTTTAGGAGTACCGTTTAATATTGCTTCATATGCCTTGCTTACTGTTATGATTGCACAAGTTTGTGATTTAGAACCAGGAGACTTTGTTCATACCTTAGGTGATGCACACTTGTATAACAACCATATAGAACAAGCAGAGTTGCAATTGACAAGAGACTTTAGACCTCTACCAACCATGTCGATTAATCCTGAAATTAAAGATATTTTTGGTTTTAAATATGAAGATTTTAAACTAGAAGGATACGATCCTCATCCTCATATTAAAGCAGAAGTGTCTGTATAGATATAGAACAGAATAACATGTAAGCCTAGGTCACATTTCGATGATCTAGGCTTTTTTATTTCCCTTAACTATCACTAAATTTAATTACATAGATTTATACCTAATGAAAACTTAAATCAAGACTATGGGAATCTTACAAAGAGGAGATAAAGTTGCTGTTGTTGCTGCTTCTGGTGTAGTAAATATTGATGCTGTATTAGATGGAATAGAAGTACTGAGAGCTTGGGGATTGATAGTGTCTGATGATCAACAGTGGGCAGCTGAATGGGGCTCATTGGCGGGTGCAGATAGTCGAAGAATAAGTCGTTTACAAGAAGCTTTAGACGATCCTGAAATTAAAGCAATATTCTTAGCTCGAGGTGGGTATGGATTAACAAGAATAATAGATAGAGTAGATTGGGCAAAGTTTATAGATCACCCTAAATGGGTAATTGGCTTTTCTGATGTAACTACTTTGCATACATGTATAAATAATATTGGTTTTGCGAGTATTCATGGACCAATGGTTGCCCAATTCAATAAGAAGGAGTTGGAAGTGAGTATTTCTCAATTAAAAGGAATGTTATTCTATGATGAGGTTCCCATGTTAAAAGGCGATATAAAAGAAGAGTATTCTGATAGGGAGATCACAGGAACAATGGTCGGTGGTAACCTATGTATGATTGCCGATCAGATAGGAACCTATTCAGAGTTGGATATTGAAGATAAAATTCTTTTCCTCGAAGAAGTTGGCGAAAAGCCTTATCAAGTTGATCGTATGATGACTCGCCTTAAAAGGAGTGGAGATCTAAATAAGGTAAAGGCAATTATTATGGGGCAGTTTTCTATGGTTCCTGATGAAGAAAGACCATTCCCATTAACCGTTAAACAAATTATTAAAGAAAAAGTAGATGTTCCTGTTATCACAGGAGTAACCTGCGGACATGAGTATCCTAATACGCCAATCATTTTAGGTGGGCAATACACCATTAAATGTATTGATGATAAGGCTTTAATCGAATATGCGAGCAACTTATAAAGTAAGGGTGTATTCGAGTTATTAATAAGGTTAATCTTATCTAAAAAGATAAACAAAAGCTTTGAGGTGTCACTCTTAGCTTTTTTTATCTTCTGAATAATCTACATCTTTGTTTAAACAAAAATTAAGACAATGAAACTTATATATATAATGGACCCCCAATGCGGGTGGTGTTATGGTAATAGTGATAACATCAAAAAAGTTGTAGAAGCTTACCCTGAGTTGGATTTTGAACTTATGGTCGGAGGAATGTGGGTTGGTGAGCAAGCACCTGCAGGAGGAGAGGCTTTACATGGATTCATTCAAAAAAACTCTCCTGTAATGGAGAAGAAAACAGGGGCATTGGTTTCTACAGAATTTTACGAGCTGACAAAGGATGAATCGTATACCTTCTCTAGCTTTGAACCTTGTTTAGCGATCTCTTGGGTAAAGAAAAATGCTCCTGAAAAGACTTTGGAGTTTGCCTCGGAATTACAAAAAGCTCAATTCTATTTCGGTCAGCGTTTTGATGATTTTAAAACGTACATTGCCATTTTACAAAAACTGGGCATAGATCCTCAACCATTTATGGATTCTTGGGGTAATGAAGAGAATCAGAAAGAGACGATCGAGGAAATCAATCAGTCAAGGAAAATGGCAGCAGGTTTTCCAAGCTTGTTTATTGATACTACAGCTACCATCGAAAAATTAGCTGCAGGGTACTTCGATGCCGATGAAATGATTGATCAAATTTATGCATTCACAGTATAATGAGTTTAGAAGGTAAAAAAGTGGTGATTACGGGTGGTACTTCTGGTATTGGCCGTTGCATGCTTTCGCAATTCTTGATGTCAAAAGCAGAGGTTGTTTTCTGCGGACAGGAAAAAGACCTTGTTAATGAGATCAATAAGACGACTTTAGCAAAAGGTATTACAGTAGATCTAACATTACAGAATGATATTGATACTTTCTGCCAGTTTGTTGATGAACAGTTAGAGAGTGTTGATATTCTTATTAATAATGCCGGTTATGTAATTGTTGCACCATTAGAAGAACTATCCAGGCAAGACTTTGAGAAAATGTATGCAATCAATGTCATTGCACCTGCCATGATCACAAAATACTTTTTACCTCAATTTCGATCAAGAAAAGAAGGTGATATAATTAATATAGGAGCGACAGGTGGTGGATATGGTTTTCCTCAAGGAGCAGCTTATGCTTCTAGTAAAGCCGCTTTAGCTAATTTCTCTCAAACTTTGATAAAAGAAGTTCGTAAAGAAGGAATCAGAGTTTTTCATGTTGACCCTAGTTGGACGACTGGAACTAATAACAATAATAAAGGAGGGAAAATACCTTTGGATGAAGAACAACTCACAGCGGAGGATGTTGCATCAGCCGTTATAAATCAGTTGTTGTTACCTCGGAGAAGTTTCATTCCCAATATGAGTATATGGGCAACGAATCCCTAACGAAAAAGGAGATGATTAATTCATCTCCTTTTTTTGTGTAATATCAATAATTTATCGCAACCGATTGAAACACTTTTTTAATGATATTGTTCCTTTTTGATGACGTAAATCACTATAAAATGTTACATGATTAAAGTTCTTTTATGTTAAAATAGATTCGTATTTTATGATAATTTTAAGAATATCAACAACCGTTTGCTTTTATTTTTTTAACTAAATAACACTGCTTTGATGATTGTTGGTGAAGTTTTAAGTATTTTTGGTAAAACAAATTTGTTAAAATTTGATCTTTAATTTACCAATAATTAAACTCTTATTTCTTTTTAAAGTGTTTATATTGCACTTGTATTTAAAGCGGAAATAAGTTGTATATTTTTTAACCATAAAAAATTTCAATTTTAAATAGTTAAACTTAATCTAAATAAGAAGTATAGAATTGATTTGATAGTTATTCTAACCTATTAATCGAAGCTAAATTTTTATTATCATTTTATTACTTATTATGATCAAACTTTTACCTCTAACAAAAGAGTCTTTTGTTGGTGCCCTGATCGTTATGTTCTCATTTTTCTTGAGCACTTCGGTAATTGCACAACAAAGAACTATTAAAGGAACAGTCGTAGATGAGACTGGAAGTCCTTTACCAGGTGTAGCAGTAGTTATTCAAGGTACTACACAAGGAACAACAACTGATTTTGACGGAAAATTTGCTATTGACCTTAATGAAACAGCTAAATTTTTAGAGTTTAGTTATATTGGTTATCAGAAAAAGGTAGCAGAGATTGGAACAACTACAAACTTCGATATCGCATTAGATGTTGATGCTGAGCAGTTGGAAGAAGTACTAGTAATTGGTTACGGTAGCACAACAAAAAAGGACGCTACAGGATCAGTTGAAGCAGTTACAGCAGATAGCTTTAACAAAGGTGCGATTAACTCACCTCAAGGTTTATTACAAGGTAAAGTAGCTGGTGTTCAAATCACAACAGGTGGTGGTGCTCCAGGTTCTGGATCAACTATTCGTATCCGTTCAGGTTCTTCATTATCAGCTTCTAACGATCCACTTATCGTTATTGATGGTGTACCGGTAGATTCTGATGGTGTATCAGGTATGCGTAACCCATTAAACGCAATTAACCCTGCGGATATTGAGTCAATGACCGTATTAAAAGATGCTTCTGCAACTGCTATTTATGGTTCAAGAGCATCAAACGGTGTAATTATCATCACAACAAAGAAAGGTGCTACTAACGAGTCATCTATCAATGTTAACTACAATGGTTCAGTATCAATCAATACATTAAATGATCAAGTTGATGTATTATCAGCGGACCAATACAGACAAATGATGTCAGGTAGACCAGGTGAGCATTTATTAGGAGATGCGAATACTAACTGGCAAAGCGAAGTGATGAATACTTCAGTAAGTACTGACCACAACGTAGGTGTTTCAGGTAACGTAAAAGGATGGTTACCATATAGAGCTTCAGTAGGTTATACATTAGATAATGGTACTTTAGATGGTTCTTCAATGGATCGTACTACGATGAACTTAAACTTGTCACCATCATTATTAGACGATCACTTAAAAATCAATGCCTCAGTAAAAGGTATGTTTGTGAATAACAAGTTTGGTAATACAGGTGCAATTGGTTCTGCAGTATCTTACGATCCTACGCAACCAGTATACGATGATAGATTCCCACAATATGGTGGATACCATACTTGGACAAACACAAGTGATCCAGCATCAGGTAGATCGGTAAATGCCCCTTCTAACCCAATGGCAATGGTACACCAAAACTCAAATACATCGAATGTAAACAGAAGTATTGGTAACGCACAGTTTGACTATAAAGTACACGGTTTCGAAGACCTTACTTTTAAAGTAAACGCTGGTTATGACTACTCATCTTCTAAAGGTGGTGTTTATGAAGGACTTGAGACTTCATGGAATGAAAACAACGGCCCTGCAGGTAGCGATGAGAAAGGTGGTTATGTATCTGATTACACTCAAACTAAACGTAACGAGTTATTGGATGTTTATGCGCAATACAATAAAGAAATTGGTAAGCATAAATTTGATGTAATGGGTGGTTACTCATGGCAACACTTCTACGAAGATGGTACTTCGGTAGAAAGCAACGCTTACGGTTATAAAACAAAAGATCAAACTTGGGCAACTGAGTACTACTTAGTTTCATTCTTTGGTAGAGCAAACTATACTTTCAATGAAAAGTATATGGCAACAGTTACAGTTCGTCAAGATGGTACATCTCGTTTCTCTCCAAATAACAGATGGGGTACTTTCCCTTCATTAGCTTTGGCTTGGAAAATTAAAGAAGAGCCATGGATGCAAGGAGTTACTGCAGTATCTGACTTGAAATTAAGAGCAGGTGTAGGTGTTACTGGTCAGCAAAATATTGGTGCAGGTAACTACCCTTACATGCCAACTTATACAGTAGGTGATGCTAACTCAAAGTATGGTTTCTATAACCCAACTACAGGACAATGGGAGTACATCAATACAACTCGTCCAGAAGGTTATGACGAAAACATCAAGTGGGAAGAAACAATCACATACAACGCAGGTTTCGACTACGGTTTATTTAACGATAGAGTAACAGGTTCATTAGAAGGTTACTACAGAGTAACAAACGACTTATTGAACGTTATTCCGGTACCAGGTGGTTCGAACTTAACAAACATGTTATTAACGAACGTAGGTTCAATGGAAAACAAAGGTGTTGAATTCTCTGTAAACACTAAAATTATCCAAAAGCAAGATATGCACTGGGACTTCGGTGTGAACATGACTTGGAACGATTCGAAAATTACAAAACTTACGTTAGTAGATGATCCTAACTATGAAGGTGTGAAAGTAGGTGGTATCGCAGGTGGTACTGGTGAAACTATCCAAATTCATAGAGAAGGTTACACTCCATATTCATTCTTAGTATATGAGCAAATCTATGACGATAATGGTAAGCCAATTGAAGGTGCATATGTAGATAGAAACGGTGATGGTGTTATCGATGAAAAAGATAAGTACATCGCTGGTGACCCTATGGCCAACTTCTACTTAGGTTTCTCTACTCGTTTCATGTACAAAAACTGGGAATTCAGTATGTCAGCTCGTGCACAATTTGGTGCTCAGGTGTACAACAACGTAGATTCAAACAACTCTGCATATGACCAATTGTATGTATCAGCAAACAACAACACAAACAACGTGACTACTGATATTTACAACACAGGTTTCCAAACTAGACAGTTACACTCTGATTACTATATCCAAGATGCTAACTTCTTGAGAATAGATAACATCATGGTAGGTTATAACTTCAATAACTTATTCGGAGGTAAAACAAGTGCTCGTGTATTCGGTACAGTAAATAACCCTTGTGTATTCTCAAACTATAAAGGTGTTGACCCAGAGATTCAAGGTGGTATCGATAACAACATGTATCCACGTCCAACGACTTACATGTTAGGTTTCAACGTGAACTTCTAGTAACGACTTAAATAAGACATTAAGATGAATTTTAAATCAATCAAAAAATATATAGCAGTAGCATCAATTGCTGTTACTGCAGGATTCACTTCTTGTGTTCATCAGTTGGACACAGTGCCAGTAGATCCAAATGTTGATACTAAAGATAAAGTATACCAAAGTGTTGAAGATTATAATCAAGGTCTTGCAAAGTTATATGCTGGTTATGCAGTAACAGGGCAGCAAGGACCTGATGGTAACGGTGACCTTGGTGGTATTGACGAAGGTGCATCACAATACTTACGTAGATATTGGGAAGCACAAGAGTTACCAACAGATGAAGCGATTAACTGTTGGGGTGACCCAGGTCAACCAGATATGTCTACAATGACTTGGTCAACAAACAACACGCTAAATGAAGCGTTATATTACAGAATTATCTACCAAATCTCTTTAGCAAACCAATTCTTAAGAGATGCAGCAGATTCTGGTTTTGACCTAACAAGGCAAAGAGCTGAAGCAAGATTCTTAAGAGCTTATTCTTACTGGCATGCTTTAGATTTATACGGTAATGGTGTACCTAAAGTAACTGAAGAAAATTCAGTAGGGTCAGACTTACCTGAGCCTTGGGGAGCACAAGAAGGAAGAGAATTATTCGACTACTTAGTAGCTGAATTAAAGTCTATTCTTGATGATGCTAACGATGAGCACTTAGTTGATATCGGATCTAGCATGTTTGGTCAAGCAAACAAAGGTGTAGCACACATGTTATTGGCTAAGTTATACTTAAATGCTGAAGTGTATATCGGTGAGCCTCACTGGGAAGATGCTAAAAAGTATACAGATTTAGTTGTAAACAACTACATGATTTCTGATTCAGAGAAAAATGCTGTTTCTGCTTACCAATCATTATTCGTAATGGATAACTACGAAGAGTACAATGAGATCATCTTCTCAATTAACTACTTCGGTAACCAAACTCGTACTTGGGGTGGTATGACTTATCTAATCAATGCTGCGACTGGTGGTGATATGGATAGAGATATGATGGGTGCTCCAGGTTGGGGTGGTAACAGATCTATGACTTCATTACAGAAGTACTTTGATGGAGCTACAGATGAAAGATCATTATTCTTTGTACACACAGATGATAATGGTAATGAATTAACAGAAATTGTTGATTTCACTCAATTTGTTCAAGGTGTTCAGGTAACTAAATTCAGAAATGTAGATTCAAAAGGTAATCCTGGTGATGCTACTTTCGCAGAAACAAACTTCCCTGTATTCCGTGTAGCAGATGCATTATTAATGCAAACTGAGATTGAATGGAGAATGTACGGTTCAGCTAAGAATGATAACATCAGACTTTTATGGGAAAGAGCTGGTCGTCCGACGTCTGCAGTTCCAACTGTAAGTGCTGAAGTATTATTAGCAGAAAGAGCAAGAGAATTATACTGGGAAGGACATAGACGTCAAGACCTTAGAAGATTTAATACTTTTACAAAAGGTACAGTTGTTCCAACATGGCCATACAAAGGTGCTCAAACAGCTCCAGGTGGTTTAACAACAGTTGCTGAAACTTATGAGGTATACCCAATTCCTTCATCAGAAATTGGAGCTAACCCTAATTTGACGCAAAACAAAGGATACTAGAAAAAATATCACAGCGGTATTTAATGCCGCTGTGTATGAAGATATTTCAAAAACTTTATACTAAAAAAGTAATGAAAAAAACATTATCAATCTTAATGATCTTCATGGCATTCTTTTCTTGCCGTGAGAGAGAGTTAACTCAAACTGGTAATCCAGAGGATTATGTAAGTCCTGAGTTTACAAAAGTTCCTGACACAGAAAAACTGTACATATTTACAGAAGAAACTTCAGGAGATGCATTTGAAACATTGGAGTGGTCTGCTGCTGATTTTGGTGCTGCAACAGAATACAACTACCAAATTATAGCTTCAATTGAAGGATATGATGCAGAGTCAGTAGTTACGCTAGTAAGTGGTAGTGCTACTTCTGTTGAGATTTCTCAAAAAGAGTTGAATGATGCCATCATGTATATTACAGGTGCGTTGTCAGAAGGTATGGTTACAGAAGAAAATGTAACATTAAATATTAAAGCATTTATCGGTGATTTCCCTACAGGTTCTGGTGTAGTATCTTCAGCTAAGCCTGCAAATGCTAATGTTTACCCTTATTTTACTCCTTCATTACCTGGTAACAGAATGTATGTTCGTGGTGATCACCAAGGTTGGACTGAAGGTGATGAAACAACAATTTTAGGTTCAGAAGAAGAGGAAGGTGGACCATATACTGGTTACATGTACTTAAATGAAAACTTTAAGGTGTCAACAGGTGCAACTTGGAACGGTGGTGATAACTACGGTCAAGATGGTGAGTGGGATAACCAAGGTAATGGTATCAAAACTGCAATTTCAACAGATGGAGGAGATATTAAAGTAACTCCAGGTCCTGGTTTCTACTTCATGAATACAAATGGATCTTCATCATTATTTATTGAGCAACTAGTATTCTCAGTGAAAGGTACTGCAGTTCCAAATGGTGAAATTGTAATGGACTATGATGCGACAAACCGTTACTTATATGCAAATGTAGACTTCGTAGATGGTTCATTTACTTTCTATGCTACAGATGAGCACAACTTTGGTAAAGGCGACATGGATGGTATTACTGTAATTGGTGGTGAGCCAATTGAAGTAAAAGCAGGTAACAAAATGGTTATTCTTGACCTTAAAAACCCAGGTACGTATATTTACTACTACCAAGGTGCGATTGAAATCACTGCTCCAGTTCTTACTCCATTAACAACAACTGAGTATGTTCTTGCGAAAGAAGACAAAGATGAAGCAATTGAAGCTATTTCTTGGTCTGCAGCTGTATTTGGAGAAGAGGAACTTGATAAGTACCAGTTGTTATTAGGGTCACAAGTATTGTATGAAGGAACAGACTTAACAACTACTTTGACTGTAGCTGAATTAAATGCAGCAGCACTTAAAAATGGTGGTGAAGCAGGTAAATCTTTAGTTCACTCTTTACGAGTAGTGGCAATGTTTACTGAAGGCTCAAAACTAGAGTCTGAATTATTAGAATTGACAATCACTCCTTACTTAGCTTTTCAAGAGTACTTATATATGATCGGTGGTTACAACGGTTGGAGCTTTAATGAAGATGATGTTGTTAACCTAAAAGATCAAGAAGGTAATTACTCTGCATGGGTATGGCTAGATCAAGCAGATGCTGATAATGGCTTTAAATTTACTACAGTAGATAACTGGAATGATGGTACTAACTATGGTTATGCTTCTGACAATAAATTATCAACTGATGGTGGAGCTGGTAATATCCCAGTAGGAGCTACAAACCATTATGATGTTAAAATGAACACTGAATCATTAACATATGAATTAGTTCCATTAAAATGGGGATTAATTGGTGCAGCAACTCCTGGTGAGTGGGATACTGATTCAGAAATGACATTAGATGAAGGTACTAAAACTTGGACTTGGACTGGAGATTTAACTCATGGTGAGTACAAGTTTAGAGCTAACAATGAATGGGCATATAACTTAGGTGCTTCAGACACTGATGGTGTTGTTGTTTTTGACGGACCAAATATGGTAAATGAAGACCCAGGTAACTATACTATTACGTTAACTTATGATGTTGATACTGATACATTCAGTATGACAAAAGTTCAGAACTAATAGTGATAGATAAAATATATAAGAAGCAACCTCAGAAATGGGGTTGCTTTTTTTTATTTTTGAGCCTAAATCAATTTCAATTATGATAAACATAACAAAAGCAACCACTAATCAACAACTCAAACATATAGAGGTCTTGGCAAAGGAAATTTGGAATGAGCATTATGTCAAGATTATCGGGCAGGAACAAGTTGACTACATGTTGGACAAGTTTCAGTCTTTTTCTGCTATGGAAGTACAAGTAGAAAACGGATTGGAATATTATACCTTATCATTCAATAATAAACTGGCAGGGTATCTTGCTTTTAAAGAAGAAAGTGATCAATTGTTCCTTTCTAAAATTTATGTATTAGCAGCTTTGAGAGGGAATAAAATTGCAAAACATGGAATGAACTACGTGGTTTCCCAAGCACAGCAAAGAGGTAAAGGGGGAATACGACTAACCGTCAATAAATATAACGAGGGAGCGATAAAAGCCTATGCAAAAATGGGGTTTGAAAAAATAGATGATGTCGTTGCAGACATAGGAAAGGGCTATGTTATGGATGATTTTGTATTACTTAAGAAAATTGATTGATGTGGGTTTGTTAATTAACTCACGTTAAAAATCACTTAAAGTTATTTAATGAAAATGTCATCAAAAAAAGGTGATTTATCTTAGGATTTCACTTCCTAAACATTAGCTTTGTGTGATATTAAATTATATTCATTTAACTAAAACTTTAGTAGCTATGTCATTAGTGAACAAACCAGCTCCATTATTCACTGCAGGTGCTGTAATCAATGGTGAAGAGATCGTTGAAGACTTCTCATTAGAGCAATATATCGGTAAGAAGGAAGTAGTATTATTCTTCTACCCGAAAGACTTCACTTTCGTTTGTCCAACTGAAATCTTAGCATTCCAAGAATTATTACCAGAATTCGAGAAAAGAAACGTACAAGTAATTGGTGTTTCTACTGATACTGAAGAAACTCACTTAGCATGGTTATTAACACCAAAAGCTGAAGGTGGTATCGAAGGTGTTACTTATCCATTAGTAGCTGATGCTGCTAAAACTATTGCTATGAACTATGGCGTATTAGGTGGTGAGTATACTTTTGACGAAGATACTGCACAATGGTCTTTCGAAGGTGCTCCTATCGCATTAAGAGGTACTTTCTTAATTGACAAAGCTGGTAACGTTAGACACCAAGTAATTAATGATTTCCCTCTAGGTCGTAACATCGAAGATACGTTACGTATGGTAGATGCTTTACAATTCACTGAAAAGCATGGTGAAGTTTGTCCTGCAAACTGGGAAGAAGGTAAAGATTCAATGAAACCAACTCGCGAAGGTGTAGCTGATTATTTATCAAATCACTAAGAAATATATTTATTTAGGATTAGAATTATCTTAAATTTGAGCTTCTCTCTATCTAATAGGGGGAAGCTTTTTTTATTGAGTTATAACAATACACTTTTTGTAGCGTTATATTGATATACGTAAATTTTATTGATTCAGTGATTAACTAACAACAAGATGGTTAAAACGATTTTACTAACAGTATTGGCATTCCTGTTAAATACTTACGTCTTTGCTCAGGATTATTATGTACTGCATTTATCTGGGAAAATAAAGGAGACATCATCACAAAGAAATTTAATCGTGGGTGATGTGTTAGCAGCAAATACTCAATTGACGTTTTTGACGGAGAATGCAAAAGCTGTGGTTATAAGCAAAGAAAAAGGACGTATGCTTCTTGATGGTTCTGAAGGTAAAAGAAATTATCAAGGTGAGTTTATTACGATGCTTCAAAATGTATTGATGCCTGTAGCGGCGAATGAAGGGCTAAGCACTAGAGCAGTTTTTAAAGAAAATAAAGACATTGCGGATCTTCAAGCGTATTTTGGTTCCGAGAAACTTCAAAGAGCAATCATAGGAGAGAAGTATACGTTAAACCTTAATCCGGAAGTTTTCAAAAAGAAAGGAGGAAGTACGTATATCTTTAAATATAAGATCGGAGACGAGGTGGTTAATAAAGTTATCAAAATCTACGAAGGTAAGCTGACATTAGATAAAAAAGCATTGTTTCCTGTAGGATATCATGACTTAGCAGAGAAAGGCACAAAAGCAGAATTCTTTTCGATGAATGTTATTTCTAAAAAGTCAGACTTACTAGCTTCAACACACATTTGTTTTGTTAACGAGAAGGTTTTACAAAAAGAAGTAAATACCATTATAAAAGGATATGGTATTGAAGGTGACGAAGCACAAATATTAGAGAAGGTCAATGATTATTTCATTCATCAATATGGAATTCCTTTTGAACAAGATTTAGAAGGCTGGTTATCTAAGAAAGGATATATCAACTCTTCTCAGAAATAATAGTACTTTACTTCAAACCGAAGAAAAAAATGGTGAGTCTATAAATGTATAGGCTCACCATTTTTTTATAAAATGAAAAAGGTACGCGAAAAATTCACATACCTTTAACCTTAACCAATAAACAACACATAAAATAAACACATGCTTGAAGTCATGTGAGGACTCGAACCTCAAGATATCCCATAGATTTTTCTATTGATACACACTTTTTAATCGCTTTCGAAATACAAATTTACAGGATATTTCAAAAATTTGAAATCTTTTTAAATTTATTAATCCAACTTTTCAATAATTGTAATAAATTTGAGTAATTGATGAAGTTAATTTAAAAAAATCGCATAACTAATGGAAAAAATACCTGAAATTGATCATGTCGATATTAAAATTCTCTCAGAATTGTTGAAAGATGCGAAAACTCCTTACACAGAAATCGCTGAGAGAATCTTCGTTTCGGGCGGAACAGTTCATGTTCGTATGAAGAAAATGGAGAAGATGGGAATCGTAAAAGGTTCGACATTAGATCTAGATTTTTCTAAACTTGGTTACGACATCACTTCATTCTTGGGAATTTATTTAGAGAAAAGTAGTTTGTACGAACAAGTTTGTACAGAGCTAGCAAAAATTCCTGAAATTTTGAACTTACATTATACTACAGGTGACTGGAGTATTTTTGTTAGATTAGCTTGTAGAGACACGAATCATTTAAGACAAGTCATCCAAGATAAGGTTCAAAGTATTGGAGGGATTACAAGAACAGAAACGTTTATATCATTAGAAGAAAAGTTCAATAGACCACTTGCATTCGACGAGATCGATATGATGGAAGAAACAGAAGAATAGTATTTTTCTGAAATGAATTATTTAATAGATTGACAAACTAATGTATTAATAAAAAAGCGAAGAAGTATCTTAAATATTTCTTCGCTTTTTTATTTAGACTCCAACACTCCACTCTTTCATCATTTTCTTAATACATTGTTTGATGGGATCATTACTCTCTGCATTGTTCATCACAATACCAATAATAGGGAGGAAGTTTTCATCATAATTCATAGTCCATACAGGCCTACCATAACAGGCGTTTGGACAAATAAGCCATAAGAAGTCGGGCTTTTGATGATCTCTCTTCTCTCCAATTACCCTAACACAAGTATAATACTTAAATGAGGCTTCTTTTAAGTCTTGTTCTAATACTGTTTTCGCCATCTTATACTTCGCGTCAAGAATACCATATCGTAAGGATAGGTGAGGATCCATATACTCTACAACAAAGTCAGGAGTATAGTAGAAACTGTCTCTATGCGGCTTACCATGTAATACCAGGTGTGTATCTTTTGGTTCTCTGCCAATCTGAGGTTGGTATAAGAAATTCATCATCCATTTTCCTTTTACAGGGATAATAGAGATTCTTTTAGGAATAAATTCACCTTCCTCCACTTCATCTTCCTCAATACGTACATTGTAATCCTTGAAGCACTCTAGCAGGGCATCTTTTAGCTGGTAATACGTATACATCTCGTAAATCTGATCTAGGAAAGAAGTCTTCATAGAAGAAGCACTACTATCCGTATCAATTTTTAAGTTATATACCTGTAATAAGCTTAAGAAGATATTTGAGTACAAATTGACAGAACTAAACTGCTTCGTTAATTTAGGAGGATATACATTTGGTTTAGTATTCGGAAGAAGCTGTCTATATTTCCTCTCTACGCGATATAATCGAGTTTTGAGTTCATTGACATCTTCAATAGCCTGAGCATTGATAATAACCTGTGCTGATTCAAAAGTTGCATATCCATTACCATCTGCTTGAAAATAATTTTTCTGTTCATTAAGATGGTCGATATGGGTAAATAAATCATCGATTAACTTTCTTGCCCAATAGAAACCACCAAGAATACATTCGTTTTCGTAAGTGGCATACTCCATCTTAATCACAGGAGCATCAATACGATCAATAACAGTGTACTGTCCATTGATCTCTATGGCATCAGGATGATCCTTTAATGAATCGTCAAAGTATAACTCGTCAAGATGTTCTATCAGCCAGTCGATACTTTGATTATCAATATTTGCCGTAGCGAAATCTTGAATTTCTCTTTTTTGTACTGTGGAATACCTTGGACTATGTGCTAACTCTGGTAGCATGGCCTCCATGTTATTGATAAAAGTATCTAATGGAGACAGCCTAGTGATTGATAGTACATTGTTGTTCGGGGACCCATCCTCGAACTCTTCATCATCTTTGGTGAAGAGCTTCATGATCACAGACTTGTTCTTTTTATACAAGTAGGTGATCATACTTTCAGCATCCTCGCTACTAAGCTTGGAGGCATCTACTCTTACCTGAAATGATTCACTTCCACAAGATACCTTCACAACGCCTAATTGATTAGAGAAGTGTTGCCCTAAACCAATGGTGATTACTCCATTGTTGATGTCGTTCTTGACGAGAGAATCTTCAATCTCGACGCCATCAATACGTACTTGTACATCAACAGGAAGTTCAAAGTAGTGAAATTCAAGCTCATAAAAGTGGTGTTCCAATACAACGAGTAACCCGTCCATTGGAAGCACCTCTTCTCTTTCAGTATTGTAAGGTGGAGAACTGTCTTTTCGAATATGAAAAATCTTGAACTCCATGATATTAACCGTCTATTGAGAAGTAATTATAGAAGTGATGATTGAATCCTTCTTTTCCTCCTCTTTCTAACATTTTTTGTAACGTCCATTCTGCATGAGAATCTTTCAGACCAAAGCCTTTGACAATTTCTAACAAAGCTTTAATACCTTCACGTACTTCTGCACCTTGTAAATTGATTCTTGTAAAGATTCTTTGTGCTAAACAGTAATCTAATGGACGGAACTGCTCATTCATTGCCGAATGGGCGAGGTTACAATATTCAATTACAGATTTTCTAGTTCTTAAACTGATTTGTATCCCTAAATTTCTTAATTCAATAGCAATTTGTTCAAAACGCTCTTCTAATTCAGAGTCAATAAACTCTAATTGGTCAGGAGCTAATTCTTGTTTGAAATCTTTCAGGTCAAAAAGTTTTCGAACAGTGTCAAAGCTGATTTCATAAGGCTCAGGCATAATAATCTCTGAGCTTATTAAAGGAGCATCGACTTTTGGTAAGTCCAAACGGATGATATGAGATCTATCCAATAATCTTGGGGAAATCTGTTCCGTTGTAGAATCAAGGTTTAGTGTACCTAAGAATCTAAGGTTGTTGGCATATTCAATCATCTCATTGTTACCTAATGAGATTTTTAAGCCATTATTCACTTGTGCTTTGGAATCTGTCAGCGAATAGAATGATGCCCAATAATGTTCAATTGGACTTAAGTTGGCTTCATCTAACAAACAGTACGCCATAGGAGCCTGTTGGTAATTCAACTTAATAAATTCACCATCCAATTGCTTTAGAAGGTCATAAAGATCTGTATTTGCTCTTTGGAATCGCTTCGATAAAGGGTTGGCAAAACCAATTAGGTCCTTTTGTGATGACCAACCTCTTGCAACAGATATTTCAGAAAAACGCTCTTTTCTAGTGATAGATTGCATTAAGAATCTAGCTAATGATGTTTTACCTGAACCTGGAGGGCCCCAAAGTAAGGATAGAGAATTCTGGTGCATCGCAATCAAGATATTTGCAATAAAGTGATCTGGATAGCTACGACCTAGTCTTCCTAAGCGTTTATGGATCTTTTGAGATAGGTCCTTTAGCGAGTTGATTTGTGTTTCATTCTCAATAGAGTAGTCCTTCACAACAACTTCATCAGGTCCTAAAGCTTGACCATTTTGTTTATTTGAATTATTGAAAACATCGAAACTCATCTTTGTTTTCAATAGGTTTTTCAAGGCTTTGTCGGCATCTTCTTGTGCTGTAGTAAACTCTTCCTTTAATGCAGAAATAGCTACTTCAAGATTATGCTTTTCACTCTTCGAGTTATCGATTTCTTCGTTTAATCGAGCAAGATTATCAAAAGTATGGGCTAATTCGATAGCTTCAGCTTTGTCCGAAAGTTCTTCTCTAACTTTGTCGAGCTTCTTAAGTCCTTCTTCAATTTCTTTATTGATGGCAGACTCCCTTTCTTTTTGAAGACTTTCTCTAATTTTTTGCTCGTTAGCTTTCAAATTATTGATTCCATCTTCAAGGTCTTGTCCTTCTTCTTGAAGTCGGGCAATGTTTTTACGAGATTTCTCTTTTTCTCTTTTTAGCTGAGCAATTTGATTATCAAGATCAAGCTTTTCAGTTTGTAAACCGTCCAAACTTGCCTTAAAGAAGTCATTTTCAGCAAGGGAAGTGATAAACTGTTGTAAGTAAGTCAAGTTTTCCTGAGGCTTAGAAAACAGTTTTTCTAAACGTTGATAACGCTCCTGAAAAGAGTGGATAGAATTATCCTTTGAAATAGCAGTCCATACTTTATCTGCAATTTCTAATGACTGTTTCTTATTTAATTGTTCTTCTGCCCATTTAAATAAGTCTTGTCGGCTAATGAAATCTACAGTATCTACGATATTGTATTCTATATCATGTGTAGAGCGAATCAGTTTACGTTTTAAACCTTCTTCTGGCATATTAAATTCTAAAAATGCATCAGAAGGCAATTCGTAAGCTTCAACACTTTTACGAACACCTGTAGCAGATAATCTTACGGCTTTAGCTTCAGAGCTTGTTTTTACTCCCACAAAAGGCCCATAAATGAGTCCTTCTTTTGTTTGAGCAAAGAATTTTCTTTCCTGAGCAACATATATTTCATTAATAATGTCATAATACTGCTTATCAGGATGGAAAAGGTGAAGTTCAAAGTCTATTTCACCAGGGAAAATTTCTAAAAGTTGATCTTCAGATAAAGTACTTAAGCGATCAGCATGAGTGATATGTTTGGTTAAAGAATTCTCTTTATTGTAGGCATCATCATCCGTAAGCTGTTTATTTGGACGGACACCTTTAACTTTAATTAATTCTTCTAATTTGAAATCAGTCGTTAATGTGTATGGCGCACTTGCTAAAAATATAGTTTCGCCTAACTTGTTGATATCTAATTTAAACCATTCTTCACCATCAAAATAAAATAAAGGAATTATAAATTTTTTATGCTGCTTAAAATTCTGAGGGTGCTGAGCACCAACTATATAACTTTCTTCACCTAATGCTTTATAACTTTCATAATCATCAAAAATTTCGTCTAAATCTTTAATTTTCATTTTTAATATTTTAATTACATTTCGAAAATGATTAGGAAAAATAGTCAATAGTACGCATTAATAAAAGTGATTTTTTTTAGTTTGTTTAATATGTGTTGAATAAGTTTGTACAC
The DNA here is from genome assembly GCF_012641475.1 of Flammeovirga agarivorans. Classification (NCBI taxonomy): domain Bacteria; kingdom Pseudomonadati; phylum Bacteroidota; class Cytophagia; order Cytophagales; family Flammeovirgaceae; genus Flammeovirga; species Flammeovirga agarivorans. The sequence continues at coordinate 1,029,765 of NZ_JABAIL010000001.1, forward strand.
TATAGACCATAGCATGATTGTTTAAATGAAAAAACTTCCAGATACACTCGTTATCGCATCAAGTATTTTATTACTATTCATAGGATTAACTTGGATTATTCCATCAGGAGAATATAGTAGAGAACTCTTGAACGGTAGAAACGTTTTAGTCCCTGGTTCCTACCAGGAAGTACAGAGTTCACCTCAAGGGTTATCCGCTTTCTTTGAAGCACCACTAAAAGGCTTTATTTCTGCTGCAGAAATTATTGCATTTATCTTTATAGTAGGGGGAGCTTTCGGAATGATGAATACTACTGGTGCAATAGAAGCAGGGCTACAGAAGTTGGTGTCATTCAGTAATAAGCATGCGTTGTATAAACAGATTATTATTCCTTTAATTATTGTTGTTTTCTCTATTGCTGGGGCCACATTTGGGATGTCAGAAGAAGTTTTGGTCTTTATATTAATCACAATCCCTATGGCCAATGCGATGAAGCTAGATCCCATTGTTGGTGTTGCTATTCCTTTTGTTGGTGCCGGTGTTGGTTTTGCAGGAGCTATAAGTAACCCTTTTACAATTGGTATTGCTCAAGGGATTGCCGAAGTACCACTTTTTAGTGGTTGGGAATACAGAATTTTTATATGGTTTATCTTCACCACAATAGGTGTAGTGTATATCATGAGATATGTAAATTTAATCTCTTCTGATCCTCAAAAATCATTAATGAAATCACATATTAGTGATCGAATGAAATTGGATAATACCAAGGAAATTCCATTTACCATAAGAAGGTCATTAGTACTGATAATTTTTGCTTTAGGTATCATAATGCTTGTGGTCGGAGTGGCAAAATATGCCTGGTACATGATAGAAATTGGAGCCTTATTCTTCGGTATAGGTGTAATTTCAGCACTTATCTGTGGAATTCATGTGGATGAAATCAGTAATGGCTTTGTAAAGGGAGCGAAAGAAATGATGACGGCAGCATTGGTTGTGGCATTTTGTAAAGGTATTCTTATTGTTGCCTCTGATGGGAAAATAATTGATACCGTATTACATGGTATTGCAGGTGTTGTAAATGGTTTACCAAAGGTGGCTTCCGTAGAAGCAATGTTCTTATTTCAGAGTGCTTTAAATACGTTCTTACCTTCAGGTTCTGGACAGGCAGCTTTAACCATGCCTATTATGGCTCCTTTAAGTGACTTATTAGGTATTTCAAGACAGTCTGCAGTACTTGCTTTCCAATTTGGTGATGGTTTAACCAACTTAATTATCCCTACAAGTGGAGTGACAATGGGAGTGCTTTCAATAGCAAAAATCCCTTATGAAGTTTGGGTGAAATGGATGGGACCTCTTTTAGCAATCCTAATGTTTGCAGCTGCATTACTACTATTAGGGCCTGTGTACTTTAACATATGGTAAAAAAGAAACAGTTTAATATTTTCTTGAAAATTATTGCAGCCTTTTTAATACTAATTGCCTGCTATGAATTTTTTAATCGTTCACCTTGGGAGAAGATTACTTTAGAAAAAAAAGAATATATTCTTCTTGCAGGTCTATTAATGCCCTTCAATTGGCTGATGGAGGCGTATCGCTGGAGGTTATTAATCCAACCGTTAGTAAAGTTAAGTTATATTCAATCCCTAAAAGGTGTTCTGTCAGGCTTAGCTGGTTCTTTTTTAGCAGGCAGAACTATTGGAGGAACATTAGGACGGTATTGGTCCTTACCTCCTGAAGTAGATCGAAAGCAATCTATTGCAGCATTATTTGTAGGGAATTCTATACAGGGAGCTTTCACTTTTTTCTTTGGAGCTCTAGCATTGCTCATACTTTTTAAACATAAGATCCATTTACAATTACCTTTTAACCTATGGCATAGTTTACTTGCTTTCTTATTATTTGTTGTGATAGGCTTTTTAGCTGTGAAAAAAGCCGACAGGTTAAAAGTTTTAGTTGAAAATTACCTACAAGTAGTCTTACGCTATTCGTTAGAAATTATTGCAAAAGTAACGTTAGGAGGGCTTTTTAGATATATTCTTTTCACAGCTCAATTTGTATTAGTGATTAAAGCCTTTGGAGTTGAGGAGTCGTGGGGATTGATGTTTTTACTCGTCCCTATCATTTATTTCATAAAAACGATGACACCATCATTAACGGGTGTCTTAGATCTTGGAGCAAGAGAGTTATCAGCATTATATATTTTTGAAGTGATGGATGCCAATACCAACGTAGCATTAATGGCAAGTCTTATTATTTGGGCAATTAATATTTTAATACCATCTTTAATAGGGCTTTCGGTGCGATGGAAGCTTTAAAAATAGATAACTCATGAAAACATATTGGACAAACTTTCACAGCCATACTTACTATTGTGATGGTAAATCTTCATTGGAAGATCATGTAATTGCAGCTATTGATCAGAATGTGAAATCATATGGTTTCTCTTCACATTCGCCTGTTCCATTTCCTACAACATGGAATATGAAAAAAGAGAAATTAGAAAACTATCTACAAGACGCAAATCTGTTAATAGAAAAGTATAAAGGACAAATACAGTTATATAAAAGTCTCGAAGTCGATTTTATTCCCCAAAAGAGTGGTCCTCATCAATATCCCCAACTGGATTATACAGTTGGTTCTGTACATTTTGTCGATCAATATGAAGATGGGACATATTGGGAAATTGATAATACCAAAACAATATTTCGAAAAGGTTTAAAAGAAATTTTTCATGATGATATTCAGGCTGCTATTCAAAAATACATTGATTTGAATGTAGAAATGATCACAACAGATAAACCTGATGTATTAGGGCATTTAGATAAGATAAAAATGCACAATCATACAGAAAAACTCTTTAGTGAAGAAGACAACTGGTATCAAAAAATAATGATGGCATATGTTGAGGAAATTGAAAAATCAGGAGTAATTGTCGAAGTAAATACTCGAGGCCTTTACAAAGGATGGGCCGATGATTTATACCCAAGTCCTTGGCTGTTGAAAGAATTGATACAACGAAATATCCCAATTGTCCTCAATTCAGACAGTCATGTACCCCACGAAATCACTAAAAAGTTTTCTGATACCGCAAAAATGTTGCAACAGTTAGGCCTTAAAAAATTATATGCTTTTTGGAATAATGAATGGCAACCGTTTGATTTTAATGAAGATGGGCTTTATTTACCTAATGCTTAAAGCGCTCTTCTTTCCATATGAATTTTCCAGAAAATGTTTCCGTTGCTTCAGGAAATTCAATTAATTTCTCCAATGTAAAAGTTGTAGATTCGAAGGCAATGTCTTCCCACGGAATATTATCAAGGTCATAAAATGCTACTTCTGTGCTTTCAGATGTAGGAGTAGCATAATCACTTTCTAAATCCACAAGGTAAAGCATGTATACTTGGTTAAATTGTGGTAATGAAAAGATAGTATGCAATCTTACGATTTTACCTTTGGCATGAGTTTCTTCATATAATTCTCTTAATGCACCTTCTTCTGGAGTTTCTCCACACTCTAAAAAACCTGCAGGTAAATTCCAGAATCCATAACGGGGCTCAATGGCTCTCTTTCCTAAAAGTACTTTTCCGTTATACATAGGAATACAACCCGCAATTACCCTAGGGTTTTGGTAATGTATTGTATTACAATCGGGGCAAACAAAACGCTCCTTATGGTCTCCCTCAGGAATAATAAATTGGAGTCTATCGCTGCCACAATTACTACAGAACTTCATGTTTTTTACAGTGTCTAGTTTGGTTCAAATAAGATATTTCAACTAAAATATGAAAATCTTAAGAGAAATTGATATTTAGCCCTTTTTTGAGAGTAGAAAGAACACTACTTTTGTGACAATTTAATCACTCAGTTTTATAACGTATACTTTTTCATAAAAATATACTGCCATTATCAACACATAGTAAACGGTAAATGATTTAATGTATAAAGTATACCTCCTTAAAGATCTTAAAGAACATAAATAATCAAGTATGTCTAAGAACGTCATCCGTAAGAAGGACGCTTTGGAATACCATGAGAATCCAATTCCTGGTAAAATTGAAGTAGTACCAACTAAGAAAACCAAAACACAAAGAGATTTATCATTAGCCTATTCTCCAGGTGTAGCAGATCCATGTTTGGAAATTGCTGAGAAACCGGAGGATGTTTATAAATATACAGCAAAAGGAAACCTTGTAGGTGTAATTTCCAACGGTACAGCCGTTTTAGGTCTTGGTGATATAGGACCAGAAGCCTCAAAACCTGTAATGGAGGGTAAAGGTGTACTTTTCAAAATTTTTGCTGGTATCGATGTTTTTGATATCGAAATTGATGCAAAAGACCCTAAGAAGTTTATCGAAGCAGTAAAAACATTAGAGCCTACTTTTGGTGGTATTAACCTTGAGGATATTAAAGCTCCAGATTGTTTTGAAATCGAGCAAACACTGAAGAAGGAAATGAATATTCCTGTAATGCATGATGATCAGCATGGTACAGCAATCATTTCTGGAGCGGCATTATTAAATGCAGCAGAGATTATTGGTAAAGATTTAAAAGACTTAAAAGTAGTTGTATCAGGAGCTGGAGCATCTGCAGTATCTTGTATTAATATCTTTTTTGAGCTTGGTGTCGACCGTAAAAACGCTATCGTTTGTGATAGTAGAGGTGTAATCCGTTCTGATAGAGAAGGATTATCAGGTAACAAAAAAGATTTAGCTACTGATATTGATGTTCATAATTTAGAAGAGGCTTTAGTTGGTGCTGATGTATTCCTAGGCTTATCAAAAGGTAATTTGATGACTCCAGAGATGTTGAAGTCTATGGCAAAAGATCCTATCGTATTTGCTTTGGCCAACCCAACCCCTGAGATCGATTATGAATTAGCGATGAGCACAAGAAGTGATGTGATGATGGCAACAGGGCGATCAGATCATCCTAACCAAGTGAACAACGTTTTAGGTTTCCCATATATCTTTAGAGGAGCTCTAGATGTAAGAGCTACTGAGATTAATGAAGAGATGAAGTTGGCTTGTGTTAGAGCTATTGCAGATTTAGCCAAAGAGCCTGTTCCAGAAACAGTAACACAAGCATATAATGTGGATCGTTTGGTATTTGGAAAAGAATACTTTATTCCAAAACCACTTGATACTCGTCTTTTAACAACTGTAGCTCCTGCCGTTGCAAAAGCAGCCATGGAAACAGGTGTAGCTAGAGCAACTATCGATGATATGGAAGCTTACAAGGATGAGCTAATCCGTAGAATGGGTTCTGGTAATGATATCATGCGTCGTTTAAGTGTTAAAGCGAAAAACGAACGTAAGCGTATCGTATTTGCCGAAGCTGATAACCCACACATTCTTAGAGCTGCTCGTATTGCTATGGATGAAGGAATTATCGAACCAATCTTATTGGGTCGTAGATCAAGAATCAAAGCAATGATTGAAGCTTTAGAGTTGGATGAATTATTAAATGTGCCAATCATTAACCCTCGTTCTGAGGAAAGTGATGCATACCGTTCTAAATACGCTCAATCTTTCTATGAAAGACGTCAGAGAATGGGAGCAACGCTTTATGAAGCGAATGACTTAATGAATAAAAGAAGTTATTATGCTGCCATGATGGTGGAGAAAGGAGATGCTGACGCATTAATCTCAGGTGCACATAGAAACTATATTTCATCTTTAGCTCCAGCACTTCGAGTAATCGGAACTGTTGATGATAAAGCAGTAGCAACAATGTATATGGTATTAACTAAGAAGGGACCATTATTCTTAGGTGATACAACAATGATTGAGAACCCTACTGTAAATGAGATTGTAGAAATTACAGAATCTGTAGTTTCAAGAGTGAAAGACTTCTTTAAAATTGATCCTCGAGTGGCATTGTTATCTTACGGTAACTTTGGTTCTTCTAAAAAAGGTATCGATTCGAATAAAATGAGTAAGGCTCGTCAAATCATCAAAGAGAGAAATCCAAATCTTCCTGTAGATGGTGATATCCAAGCGAACTTTGCATTAAATTCGGATATAACAAAAGAAAGTTTCCCATTCTCAGATTTAGCTGATGCACCAGCAAACGTTTTAATTTTCCCTAACCTTTCTTCTGCAAACATTGCATTGAAAATGGTAGAGCAATTGGCCGATGCTACTTCGGTAGGTCCAATTGTAATGGGCATGAAAAAACCTGCTCACGTTCTACAAATGGGAGCAAATGTGCAACAAATCTTAGATATGATTACTATTGCTAACTTGGATGCTCAACAGCAATAGAATATAAAAATTATAAAGAATAAGACTTTTTTTAGGGTGATTTGTAAAAAATCACCCTTTTTCTTTTTAAATCAATTAATTAATAATTAAAATTGCAATAAGATCATTTGTCAATGGTCTTTTTGTTTATGTTATTACTATAGTAATTCGATAGAGTAAAGGATAAAATAAATCATAACCACTGTCACGAAATCATGAGGAGTTTTAGAACTGAACTAGAGAACCCAACGGTTGAAAAAGATATTCTCGACTTAGAGAAGAAGATTAGACTTTTCCACGAGGGTCAGATAGACGACGATAAATTTAGAAGTTTGCGTCTAGCGAGAGGGGTATACGGACAGCGTCAGCCAGGTGTGCAGATGATTCGTATCAAAATCCCTTACGGTAAACTTACAGTCAGACAATTAGATAGAATATGTGCGGTATCGGATGAGTATTCAAACGGTAAATTACATATTACTACTAGACAAGATATTCAAATCCACTATGTAAGCTTGGACGATTCTCCAAAGCTATGGCATGAGTTGGAAAAAGATGAAGTAACACTTCGTGAGGCTTGTGGTAATACTGTGCGTAATATCACAGCATCAGAGTTGGCTGGTATCGACCCCGCTGAACCATTTGATGTTACTCCATATGCTCACGCAGCATTCGAATATTTCTTACGTAACCCTATTTGTCAAGAAATGGGTCGTAAGTTTAAAATTGCGTTCTCATCATCTGTAGAAGATACTGCATTTGCTTTCATCCACGATGTTGGAGCAATTCCAGTTGTGAAAACAATTGATGGTGAAGAAAGAAGAGGTTTCAAAGTACTTATTGGTGGTGGTCTTGGAGCACAACCTCGTATGGCTGAAACTGCTTATGAATTCTTAGAAGAAGAAAAATTAATTCCATTCACTGAAGCTTTAGTACGTGTATTCGACCGTCATGGTGAGCGTAACCGTCGTATGAAAGCGAGAATGAAATTCTTACTTCAAGATATTGGTTTAGAAGAATTATTACGTTTAGCGGAAGAAGAGCGTTTAGCGTTAAAAAATAAAGAAATTTGGGTTGACCGTTCGAAAGTTGATCAAGTGATCCTACCTAAAGAAACTTCAAATGTTGAGGTTTCTATTGAGGATCAAGATAAATTTGAGAAGTGGTCAAAAGCCAACGTATTTGAGCAAAAACAGGAAGGTTTCTATGGCGTTCTTGTAAGATTGAAATTAGGTAACTTCGATACTACTATCGCAAGAAAACTAATTGATATCGTAAAAGATTATGCTGCAGACGATATTCGTTTAACAATTCGTCAAGGTATCTTATTAAAATACGTTCGTAAGGAAAACCTTAAGGTATTATTCAATGCTTTAAATGAGATCGGTTTTGCAGAGCCTGGTTATGATTCTACGGCTGATATTACTGCATGTCCAGGTACAGATACTTGTGTATTAGGTATCTCATCTTCTACAGGTATTGCAAGAGTATTAGGAGACTTAATCAAAGAAGAATATCCTGATTTACTTACTGAAGATACATTCAAAATTAAAATCTCAGGATGTCCAAATGCATGTGGTCAACATACGATCGCACAATTTGGTATTCATGGTTCATCATTAAGAAATAAGGCCAATAAAATGTTGTTGCCAGCAGCACAGATTTTATTAGGTGGTGGATTTGATGGTGAAAACAATCCTCATATTGCAGATAAAGTAATTAAGATTCCTAGTAAGAGAATTCAAGATGCTTTTAGAACTGTAGTAGACGACCATGAAGAAAATTCTACTGAAGGCGAATACTTTGTAGATTACTACAAGCGTCAAGGAAAAGATTACTTCTATGAGTTATTGAAGCATTTAGCAGACCTAGAGTCACTTGAGCCTCAAGACTATTTAGATTGGTATACTGAAGAAGATAAATTCCAACTACATAAAGCTGTTGGTGAATGTGCGGGTGTAATTATTGACCTTGTACAAACACTAATTTTCGAAGCTGAAGAAAAAGTAGGTTGGGCAAATGAAGCTTTCGAAAACGGTTTATATGCTGATGCCGTTTATCATACTTATGCCGCTTATGTAAGTGCTGCTAAAGCTTTACTTCTTGATAAGAAAGTGAAATTAAACTCTCAGATGACTGTGATTAGCAGATTTGCTGAACACTATGATGACCAGTTTAACTTTGCTGAAGGTTCTTTCGTTGATCATGTATTAAGAATCAATAAGCATGAACCAACTAAAGAGTTTGCTGAAGTATACTTCTCAGAAGTAAAAGTTTTCTTAAACGATATTGATAAAATCAGAAAACAAGATTTAGCTGCTGAAGAAGCATAATATATAAAAAGGTAAAAGCACAAGTAGTGTGTGATTTGTGCTTTTACCTCAATAATATTCTAAACTAAAAAGCATCGATCTCATGACAAAGACTATACAACCAGAATTGACATTAGTAGGAGCAGGAATTGGCGATCCAGATTTGATTACTATGAAAGGAATCAAAGCTTTACGCCGTGCGGACGTGGTTTTGTATGACGCTCTTGTTTGTGAAGAATTATTAGAATACGCACCTCAAGCGAAAAAAATATATGTTGGTAAAAGAGTTGGACAACACTCCTTTAAGCAAGAAGATATTAACCGTTTGATTGTTTCTAATGCCTTTGCAGGTGGTCATGTTGTTCGTTTAAAAGGTGGAGATCCTTTTGTTTTTGGCAGAGGTCATGAAGAAATGATTTATGCTCAAAAACATGGAATTAGAGTGAATTTAGTTCCTGGAATTAGTAGTTCAGTAGCAGCACCAGCCTTACAAGGTATTCCTGTTACAAGAAGAGGTGATAGCCAAAGTTTTTGGGTAATCACTGGAACAACTAAAGAAGGAGAAGTATCTAATGATATCGCTTTAGCAGCACAATCATCTGCAACAGTGATCATTTTGATGGGTACTAAAAAAATTGACCAAATTATGGATAGTTTTAAAGCTGCTGGAAAAGAAAATACTCCTGTAGCAATTATTCAGAATGCATCTACGCCGGAAGAGAAAATTGGTTTAGGACAAGTACACAATATTGCAGAAGTAATGAGGGAAAAACAATTGGGTTCTCCAGCTGTTATTGTAGTTGGTGAAGTTGTAAAACACCACGCTGAATACCCTCAGACTTTATCAAAAGTTGTAGTTCATGCACTAGCATAGAAATTATTTTACAATCAGTGAGTACGTGGCGTTTGTGTGTTTTTTTGAATTTTCATCAAATTAGCATTCATTCGGTTAGTGGTTCAACAGATTTCGTTACGTACCACTGATGGTAAAAATAAATTCAGTTTGCACTATATTTATGAAGAATGATATGCTAAATATCATTCTTCAATTTTTTTACACCACTTCCTAAAAAAATACTCTTATGAATACAATGTTCCCAATTTTCTTGAAAATGTCTGAAATCACTACGCTTATCGTTGGTGGAGGGAATGTAGGACATGAGAAATTAGCAGCAATATTAAAGAATAGTCCGGATGCAGTAGTTACCGTTGTTTCTATTGAATTTGGAGAAGAACTATTAGACCTAGCAAAAGATTTTCCTAGTGTGACATTGGAAAAAAGACCTTTCGAAATCAGTGACCTAGATGATCATCATATCTGTCTTTGTGCCACTGATGATTACGATTTACATGTTAAAATTCAGGAAGAGTGTAACAAAAGAAAGATGATCGTTAACGTAGCTGATACACCTCCATTATGTGATTTCTATTTAGGTTCTGTTGTCACAAAAGGAGATTTAAAGATTGGTATATCAACAAATGGAAAATCACCTACATTAGCTAAAAGAATGAGAGAGTTTTTAGAAGATGCTCTTCCTAGTGAAACTCAATCCCTACTAGATAATTTGAAAGATATTAGAGATAAATTAACTGGAGACTTTCAAGATAAAGTGAAGCAGTTAAATGATATTACTCAAAAAGTTTTCGATAAGAAAGAATAAAAAAAGCACAACTGAGAAAATCAGTTGTGCTTTTTTATGAGGCTGGAAAAAGGTATGAATTAATCCTTTTCCCATTCTACCAAGTTTCTCTTGCTACTTACAACCCCATCTTCATCGACATATACGTAGTGACCATCAATAAAATCTACACCAGCTACTTCTGCATGGTAATGGATTTCAATAGTGTCTTCTTTTTCTTTCGCTTTTTTGGGGTAGGCGTGTTTTGCTACGATTCCAGTTCTTAGCTTTGAAATAGTTTCATAGTGCCTGTAATTTGCGTTCGTAATAATTCCTTCCCATTCTTGGTGGAGTAGGGCAAAGGCTATCTCATCATCGATTAGGGCATCATGTTCTTCTGCTTCCCAATCCACGATAAGGACTTTACCTTTTCCATTCTCTTCTTCAATTCGATCAAGAATAAGTTTTACACTATTAGTCTTATAACAAACAGCCCTACCATAAAATGATTTCCGTCTACTTAGGCTTTGTAGATAGAAGGGACGGCCAATTTCTACTTCATCAGGGTAACGATCACATAGATTAGAAGTTTTAATTTTAGCACCACTATCAAAAGCTTCATTCTCCAAGAAATTAATGGTGTCTTCAACCGTTTTATCTGGAATTTCTTCCATTGGTATATGACCCACTTCTTTATATACAATAAGTGTTGAGTTAGGTAAGTTGAAATTAAAACGATATGCATTGGATAATGGAATCCATCGATCTTTTTCTCCCCAAAGAATAAGAGTTGGTGTTTCTAAGTCTTTTAGTCGGTCAGAATGATCTTGATGGCCACTTGTTGCTATATTTAAAAATGCTTCTTTATTCCCTTTCCTAGAAAACATCTCATGATACCTCGTCAATGTAGTTGGCTCAATACGTTTGGGGTCACCGTATGCATTTTTTAGGAAGAATTCATTAATTGTTTTAGGTGCTTTTACATATTCTGCCAACCCATGAAACATCTTAAATTCTTTGAGAATTGGATTTTGAACAACTTTGTAAATAAGAGGTGTTGAATCTTTATCATTAAAACCTGCAGCATCTAATAAGACAAGTCTTCTTACTTGTTCTTTATAACGGTAAGCATATTCCCAAGCAAGCCATCCACCTAATGATGAACCAACAAGGTAAAACTTCTTAATATCTATTCTTTTGAAAAAGGTTTCCAAAAACTTTAGGTATATCTCTACAGAGTACGTTCGATCTGGCCTTGGGCCAGTTAAGCCAAAACCGGGTAAGTCTAAGCGTATTACCTTATATTTTTTGGAAAGCACTTCTGTCCATCGATCCCATGTATGTAGTGAGGCAAACGTTCCATGTAGTAATACTATTGGAAATCCTTCCCCTTCAATCTTATAATGAACTTTCATTTCATCGATATCTAAGAAATGGGATTGTTCATCTGTATATTTTTCAAAAAGGTCTATTGCCATGATTTTATTTTTCTCTCGTTTTTTTAGTGTTAGTTAAATTTAATCAAAAAAATGTAAGAGCATGAATATTCATTTATTGAAAATTCACCAAGTTAAACCCGTTGCATTAATTAAAAGAGCATTATTGAAGTAATATTGATGATTGTGTCTGAAAATCACTGATTAATAGATTATTCTAAACAAATTTAAACTATTTTGGTAACAATGTAACTTATGTAGTATGTTTACAGCATAGAAAATGAAAAAACAATTGCTACTGATCAATTAAAAATGAGAAAGAATTACTGTTATTATCAAAAATCACAATCAAGAAATTAGTTTACTTCTTTATACCGATTGAAGAAGTTTACACTCCAATTGATGGACGAATAAAGAGTTCAAAATAGTTGATTTGCCCACTTGCCTTGATATTTAACTGTAGGCTGTGATAGAATTAATATTGAAAATACAGGAACTCAATGTGGTGTGTAACTATAAGGTTTAATAACTCCAATTCAGTTTTTTTCGCATTCAAATAATCCAGGAGTATTTGCTCCTGGGTTTACTTCTCAAAATTTGATTGATTATTTGTGTTACAGTCTCATGACCTATTTTCTACTATTAAAGAAACAATAATTAGGTGTTAGTTAATTGTATATGATTCTTTACAAGTGAGCGACTAATAAGTGAAGTATGGATGTCAAAAAAGGCATACATCAAGTGTAGTGTAACTTTATTAGTTTGATTGAGTGTTATTACGTTAAGTTTTATTTGTCAATAGAGATATCTTTATGAGGTATCTCTATTTTTTTATTCAAAAGGTATAAACTTTGGTTTAGTTGGCCTGAAATCTTTTAGAGGTAATGTGATCTCAGTATATACATTAAATCCAATTTTGGAACCATTATTTACGGTATTGGGGTAGTATTTCATATCTGCAGCGATAGTGTTGAAAACAAGGTTTTCATTTCTTGTTCTCACTCCTAAACCGAATGCTGAGAAAATATTATCAGATGAGAAAGAAACATTGTCATTATCTCTCATTAATCCTATTTCTGTTGTTTGATATATTGAGAACTTAAATCCATAAAAGTACCATGGAGTAAACCAAACATTTTCTTGTGCGATTTGAATTCTACTACTTCCTTTTTTGGTTAAAGGATTGATATTATAATCAGTGAAAAACTCGTTGTTTACAAAGTACAAATAGTCACCTGGTACCATGTCTTGGCCTTGTGTCAAATCAACATAAAGAAACATTCTTAGGAAGTTCCTATTAATTGCGATGAGATTTGTAAAGTATTGGAAGCGAACATTGACAATCTGCTGTTGGTATTTTGAATTGTAAAAAGTTCCGTAATTACCGTTGATTCTAAAGTATCCAATGGGTGTAAATTGTCCAACATCTAAAGAGGCACCAATGTAGGGCCGATTACCATAATACTCATTGTCTTCAAAGCCTGCAGTTACATCAAAGAGCCATCCATATGGAACGTCCTCCGTTCTACCAAAACCTTGTAAATAACTAAGCTTTCTATAATGCCTTTCATTTACTGTAATTGTGCCTATATAATGTGTCTTATCTTGGTAGTTATACAATGTGTCAGCAGAGACGTCAGCAGGTCTGTCTTTAAATTTTAATTTGTCGACCCCTGCACTAAAAGTAAGGTTTCTATTTTTTGACTTATTGAGTTGGATAGAATTACCAGCCCAAAAACCTAGGTAACTATAATGATGGGACTCCCAAAAGTTATCATAATTGACGGTGTCACCTAAGTCCATAAAAGCACTATCAGAGGTTGCATAACCATAGCGATCCCTGTTGTTATGATACTCTAATTGTCCTGCCCATTTCGTAGCAGAAGTAATGAAATCTCTTTTGGTCGATACTTCATAGAGACTTCGATCGTAACTGTCTACAAAAGATCCTTCAACATCGATAAAAGTACCTGATATATTACGGTAATTGTATTGTACGTCAAATCCTAATTTTCCTTTTGGAGAATCAGGTTGGTAAATTCCTCCAATGGCAACATATTGACCCATACCAAGGAAATTGGAATTGTAAACACCTGCACCAAAATCATTTCGATTATAAGTACCACCGGTTACACCAATCGTCCATTGATCTTTCGTAACGACATAGATATCTATGAGATTATTAGGCAATTCACAACCATAAATTTCAGCGTCCTTGATAAAGGGTAATGTACGGAGAATACGTTCACTTTCAGAAATTTCATTGTCAGAAATGAGATCACCCACATTGAAAATCAAGTTGTTGTCTATTACATATTCCTTGGTACGGTTATGAATACCATTGGCATACTTAGTGACCTTCGTTGTGATAATTGGATACGGCTGCTGAACATCTCCACCGAAAGGGGGAAGACGAATAAAGGTGATACTCCTAACAATTTTTTCATCAAAACACATTCCTGTGTTCAACAGATCTTCTTCTAATTCATCTGTTGTATCTGCAACAGCATTGTTTACTAGTAGTAGGTTAGAAAGTTCCCTAGTTAAACGTCTTTTTCCTAGAATTTTCTGTAGGTTGTTATAAAACTCAGTAGAATGTTGTCGGGAAAGGGAATCTTCCTCAAACATACCTTTTGGTATAAAAACAACTGTATCTTTTTTGTATTTGTATACAGAGTCTCCAACAATAAAAGGAACATACGCTTTTACCTTTATTTTTTGTAAAGACGTACTATCTTCTGTTTGTGAAAATGAAACCTTTGATATTGTAAGGAATAAAAAAGTAATACAAATTAGCCTTAGAGTCTCTCTATACATGAATTGAAATAGATACTATCACCGCAATTTACTAAAATCTTATCTGTTATTTTTTAAAAGTGATTTAAAATACAAAGATGAAATTTGTATATTGTTAAAAAAACTCTAACTCTACTCATGAAGAAACAACTGATATTTATTGATGATGATGAGCTACTCATTGAAATAGCTAAAATCATACTAAATAGCCTGGAAGTACTAAGAGAAATACCCACACTATTTTTTAGAAGCGGTGATCACTTTTTAAGTGAACATAACTTTAAAGAAGATACCCACAAAAACATCTTATTCTTGGACCTTAATATGCCAGGTTTGGATGGCTGGCAAGTAGTAGATAAATTGGTAGAGTCTGGGAATATAAAGAATTACACGATCTATATGCTGAGTTCAAGTATTCACCCTATGGATAAAGAGAAGGCAGATAACAATCCAAATATAGCTGGGTATATAGAAAAACCACTTTCTAAGTCTAAGGTGTTGGAAGCTACAGACTTAAAAAATGGTTAGTATGTTTTTAATGTACTTAACTAAACAATAGTTTAATTAGGCTTGTACATTACTTCAGCAATTTTCTCTAACATTCTGTTAATCTTTTCAATAGATTCATCTTTGGTAAAAAAACTATTGTTGATTGTAAAGAATGCTGTTTCTAATAATTCATGAAAACCAATTTCAATTAAATCATCAAAATCAATATATCTCATATTCCAATTTTCAAAAATTCGATCTGGTTTCTCGAAATACAACTCATTGATAAATGTATGTCGATCATCCCTTTTTAAGTTTTGAATTAATTGATCCAATTGACTTTTTGGACCTTCAATATATTGTATAAAAATACCCTGCTTAAAAGTAAGGTATCCCGTAATTCTGTGTTCTTTATTCTTTCTAGAAGAATGTTCCTGTAGCTTAGTTAAGCTTTCGTGGTCAAATGGTTCTTTGCTTTCGCTGCTATATATATATCCGTGAATCATATCTTTTCTTTAGGTATCGTAATCATAAATTTAGTGCCTTGGTTAACCGTAGAGTCTACAGCAATTGTACCTCCTGTAGCTTCAATTTGGTTTTTTGTAAGGAATAATCCTAAACCTCGGGCATCTTGGTTAGCATGGAATGTCTGGTACATACCAAATATTCTATGACTAAATTTATCTAAATCAATGCCAATTCCGTTATCCTTTATTTCAATAAATACGGAATGATCCTTTTCGTAAGCCTCAACTTCTATAATTGGGAGTCGCTCATTAGATCTATATTTAATAGCATTACTCATTAGGTTTAAGAAGATACTTTTCAGGTATTCTTCAGGGTAATTAATCCTTAAACCTCTTTCTATATCAAAGCTTACTAAAACACCATATTTATTGATTTGACCAGATAACACATCCATCACTTTCATCAATTCCTCTTTAATCAGCATGTCTTTACGTTCAAGACTAATATTTTGCTGTACTTTTATGGCATCTGATAAATTATTGACTGTTTTTTCTAACTGATGAAGTGCTTTTCTAAATAGATCAATAAAGTTCTCTCTTTCTTCTGCACTCTTCTCATTTTCGTATAACTCCATAAGAGCTAATAAGTTTGAGAGAGGTGAACGAATGTTGTGAGAAGCGATGTAAGTATAGCTTTCTAATTGCTCGTTTTGTAAGGCAAGGGTTTGTGTAGTTTTTTCTGCAATATTTACCGTTTCTTTCCATTGCATTTCTAGCGACTTACTATCACTAATATCAAATACAATGGCAAGTAGCATGGTTCTGTCTTTCTTTTCTAAAGTTTTATTGACTCCCTCGAACTTAAGGAAAAGAGTCTTTTTACTTTGAGTAATGAAACGAACGACTATACTAAATTTTTTCTGTTGAGTGATTTTAGCAAATTCACCTCTGTCTTCTGGATGGATATGTTCGATGATATCATCAAGGCTGTAGTTGTGTTCTTGAGAATTAAACTCAAACCAGTTTAACAGAGTATCATTGATTTTTACAGACTTTTCAGCGTTAGATTTCATCTTAAAAGTACCAAATTGATCTAAATCTGATAACTCAAGATATGTAGAAGCGAGTTGCTTTAGCTTCTTTCTATTTAATTCAGATTGAGTATTGTCTTTAATGGTACCATATAAGTGAGAAACTTTACCTTTGGTCATCTTAGCCATACAGGTAAATTCAATAATATATCGCCCAACTGATAGGCTCATAGTAAAGCTACTGCCATCTTTTATACTATTATTGATTTTACGGGTAAACTCAGTTTTATGGTATTCAGATAACTGTTCTTCGAGACTTCTCCAGAAGAAAGTTTCATATGAATTATAGTTGATGAATTTTTTAGCTTTTTCATCAATATGAAAACTGTTGTTGTCCTTTTGCCAACTCCAAGAATAAATCTGTTGATATTCATATAGTGCTTTAGTTCTTTCAATCACTTTACTATACAATTCAACATTTTTATTTAATTGAATAATAGGACTAAACTCACTTATTGGAATGAACGACAAGATGATGCCATCGCTCTTAGAATTATATGAACCAATTGGAGAAACTCTAAGTAAATAAGATAAGTTTTGTGCATTCTTAATTTCAATTTCCTGGATTTCTTTGCTCTTGATAGCTCGGTCAATAATAGAAATCAAACCATCTTCAATTTCAAAGAAAGTATTAAACTGAAGAATACTTCTACCAATATCTTCCTTTTCTATCCCGAAAAATTTGGATGCATTAGGAGCAATCCTTCTAATCTTTAAGTCTTTATCCAAGTATAGACTGGCAATACCGGCTGACTGGAATAAGTTTAAAAAGTCATCATTAAGGATGGAAATCTCATCCAGTTTATCTTTATATTCTTGGTTAACCGTATAAAGTTCTTCGTTGACGGATTGTAACTCTTCATTACTACTTTGCAGTTCCTCATTTGAAGACATCAGTTCTTCATTGTTTACCTGATAATCTTCGTTGATCATTTCAATCTTCTTATTGGCTCTTTTTAGTTCCAAGTGAAGTTGTTTGATCTCATTTTTGAGGTTATTGATATTATTGTCTTGATCGATAATATCTTCTTCTTTGTCATCATTACTGGTTGAGAATTCAATAATGATTAAGTTTTCGCCATCTGAAGTCCTCATCCTTCTGATAATAATATCAGATTGGTCCTGACTGTTGGCATTTATCTTTAACTTCTTCAGTCTTCTTGTATTACCATCAGCAATTACCTTTTTCACCTCTCTGATAATATCGATATAGATCTCGAATTCTAATGTTTCCTTAAGGACTAATTCAGATTTCGGAAACTTTAAGTATTTGCCTATATCATCAGTTGAAAAGATAATATTCTCATCTGTATCTAATACGATAAAAGAGTTACAGAAATAGTTGATAAGCCCTCTTTCTAATTCTGAAAAATACTTAGTTGGTAGAGGGGCAACTTTTTCCGTTTTCTGGTCTGCTTTTTTTACTTTTTTATTGATTTTTGAAGTGTTATCCATATCAATAATTTTGAACTTTTCTTTAAGTCTGAAGAACTTTCTTTTTACGTTGATTTCTTCTAAATATTTATCAGAGAAGTTTTTCTCCGAAGGGCCTAGGAAGAGGTAACTTCCTTTGTTCATAGAAAACTTAATGGTATTCAGAATTTTATTCTGAGTTCTTTGATTAAGATATATCAATAAGTTTCTACAAGTAATTAGGTCTATATTTAAAAAAGGAGGGGTAGATAGAATATCATGTTGAACAAAAGTGATAATGCTTCTGATATCCTCTTTTACCTCATAATATTTACCATTGAAGTCAAAATACTTTTCTTGGTATTTCTTTGGCAGATGTTGTATTTCACTATCAGAGAAAAAGCCTTCAGATGCTCTGTGAATGGCATTTTCATTAATATCTGTAGCAAATATTTTTATATCTTTAACTGCTGCATTATTACCTAACAGTTCTCTTACTAAAATTGCAATAGAGTAAGCCTCCTGACCAGTACTACAGCCGATAGACCAAATTCTAATAATATCTTTTGTGAGTATTTTTGGCAGAACAACTGCTTCTAAAAATTCCCATTCTTCAGGGTCTCTAAAGAATGTCGTCACACCAATCATAAAGCTATTGCATAGCTTTTTTACATCTTGTGGATGGTATTGAAGGTGATCGTAGTACTCTTTGATAGAATGAATGTCCTGGTATTCCATCATTTTCAAGATCCTTCTGTATAAAGTCTGACTTTTGTACAGGTTGAAATCGATACCTTCATTCGTAGAAACTAAATCAATGATATCCTCAATATTTTTGATGGATTCTTCTGAGGAATTACCATTTTCAATAACCGTTAGATCACTTAAAAGATTTGACATTTCCTTTGTGCTTAAGATATAGTCCGGGTTAGCTGCTTGAATTGCAGAAAAAGGCATCCCATTGAATTTAGCTAAGTCAGGGTGTTGTACCATTGTGATACCACCATAGTCTTTGACAGCTTTCAAACCTTTAGATCCATCACTCCCGGTCCCTGAAAGGACTATTCCAATAGCTTTTTTCCCGATTTCTTTTGCAAGACTATCAAACAGTAAGTTGATAGGATAAGTTAGCGTCTTGTTTTTATCAGATCTTTCTGTAACTACAATTCTATTGTTCTTGATTTGAAGTGTAGTGTGGTTATTGATAAGATAAATATGGTTTCTGAGAATAGCGTGATCTTGGTTTACCTCTACGATTTTTAAATGAGTTACTTTTTCTAAAAGCTCACTCATTAAGCTTTTATGATCTTGAGATAGATGTTGAACAACAATAAAACTTAAGTCATTGTCTGCATGGTAATTGATGAAGAAATCTTTGATGGCCTCTAAGCCTCCAGCAGACGCTCCAATTCCTACAATGTACTTTGGTTGTTCAGTTATCATATCAGTTATCTAGTAAACCGGTTTAAATGCACAAAAACTAAAAATACACTTTGTAATACCTTTTACCTAAATTTATAAAGAAAGAATGTAAAAACTATATTGAATTGATGATAAAATTTCCATTAATTTTGTCATCAAAATAATAACTAAACAATGAATGTAATTAGATCATTTTCTTTAGGTGTATTTTCTATTCTTGTTCTATTTTTTGGAGTAGGGTTATTCCTTCCTTCACATTATGAAGTAAATGAACAAGTACTGATACAATCTAAACCTTCCAAGATATTTTTTTATATAGATAATTTACAAAAGTGGGAAAAGTGGGCTTTTAAGTTAGAAGATCCAGAGAGTAGAGTAGACCCACAGTTTTTAGGTCCAGAAGAAGGAGAAGGAGCAGTACATTCATGGTTTGGAAATGATGGGTCAAAGGCACAATTGAAGATTTTATCTTCGAATCCTTATGATGAAATACAACTACAAATGATCACAAATGACGGGGCATTTATTTCTGATATAGTGTTCACACTAGAAGGAGGTGATCAAGGAACATTAGTTACTTGGAATGAGAAAGGTGATTTTGGATTTAATCCAATGGTGAGACTTGTAGCCTATATGTCTGACTATAACAAAAAAATAGCCACTCAATATCAAGTGGCTTTAGAAGAACTAAAACTGGTAGTTGAGTCTAGTAAAACTACCTCAATACAATAACTCCACCGAAACGCCCTGTTTCCATAGGAGCAGCTTTTCTTGCAGAGTAGAACCTATGATCTGTGTAAGTATCAAAAGGTAGAAATTGAATGTTTTCTGAAGGAATATTGAAAGCATTACACTGTGCCAGTTGAGCTGCTTCTATATTTAAAAATGCTTTGCCTTCAATTGGATGAGGTAAAATAACTTCATCTATAATTTCTGGATATGCATTTTTGAAAAGTTCAATAACGTCTTCACCTATTTCATAAGATTCTTTTTTGATGAATGGTCCAAAACAAATAAGAATATCTTTTGCTTCCGATTCAAACTCATCCATCATTTTTTGTAGTGCTACTGAAAGAATTTTTAATTCAGTACCTTTCCAACCTGAATGTACAACACCAATGACCTGTTTTTGAGGGTCGAATAATATGATTGGGGTACAGTCTGCAGCCAAGGTTAATAAACCAATGTTTTTGACATTAGTAATAATACCATCGGTTTCAGGAAAAGGGTTTTCTTCTTCAATTAAAGAAGGTAAGTGCTCTTCTTTTACGATGGCAACTGTATTCGTATGTTTTTGCTCTCCAACAAAAAGTCGTTCGCAACCAAGAATTTCTTTTACAATTTGTCTATTGGCTAAAACATCTTCTAATCTATCTTTATTGATGTTTCCCAAGTTTAAAGTATTGAATGGTGGTTGACTCATTCCACCTGTTCTGGTGGTTATAAAATGATTTATTTGGTGCTTATAGGGTTCAAGTAAATCGAATTGTAATTTGGGGATCATAGGCTTTTAATGGAGGTAAACAGTGGCCATGATAGCCACTGTTATAAATATTTTTATTTGCTGTTGTGTGCGTAGATCTGTTCGATCGATATTGTGCCTTCATAAATGGCCTTACCTACAACAACTGATGGTATTTTTGCTTCTTCTAAAGCGACTAAGTCTTCATATTTACTAACGCCTCCACTAGCAATTAATTCCATATTTGGGAATTGTGCTATAATTTCACGGTAGAGTTCAGTATTGGGACCTTGCATCATACCGTCTTTAGAAATGTCAGTACAAAGTACTTTAGTAATTCCTTTAGTAGTGTAATCTTGAAGATAATCAAAAAGTGGGACTTTCGAATCTTCTTGCCATCCACTAACAGCAATCATTTTATTTTTTGCATCTGCAGCAAGAATCATTCTTTCTGCGCCAAACTTCTCAATCCATGAAGTGAACTTCTCTGGCTCTTTAACAGCAATACTGCCACATGTTACCATTTCAGCACCATGATCAAATACTTTTTGAAGATCTTCGTCCGACTGGATACCTCCACCGAAGTCAACAACTAAAGAAGTATTGGAAACAATTCTGTCTAAAACACCATAGTTTACCACATGTTTCACTTTTGCTCCATCAAGATCAACTAAGTGTAGACGTTTAATTCCTGCATCTTCAAACTGCTTAGCAATGACTAAAGGATCGTCCGCGTAAACAGTTTTTTGAGCATAATCACCTTGTGATAATCTTACCAATTTACCATCAATTAGATCAATGGCAGGGATGATATCAAGTTTGTGAGACATGTTAGAAGTTTGTTATAAAGTTTTGAATGATTTTCTGTCCAACATCACCACTTTTCTCTGGGTGAAACTGTGCTGCAAAGAAATTATCCTTATGCAATGAGGCACTGTATGGATTAACATAATCTGTTACAGCAATAGTGTTTTCACAAAGTTCTGCAAAATAACTATGTACATAGTAAACATAATCATTTTCATGAATGCCTTTGTAAAGATCTGTTTTTAGATCATGAATATTATTCCACCCCATATGAGGAACTTTCAAAATTTCACTTTGGAATTTCTTTACGTTGGTATCGAAAATTCCTAAGCAATCAGTATCCCTTTCTTCTGAATGATTACACATTAATTGAAGTCCTAAACAAACACCTAAAGTCGGTTGTTTTAGGTCTTTAATTAATTGATCTAACTTACGTTCTTTCAAGTAATCCATTGCAGACTTTGCTTCTCCTACACCAGGAAAAATCACTTTGTCTGCTGATGTTATTTCTTCAGGATTGTCTGTTAGGATAGGATCAATTCCGATACGTTGTAATGCATAACGCACAGATTGAACGTTTCCTGCGTTGTATTTAATAATAGCAACTTTCATTCAACAGTTTTTTTGTTGGTGCTTGACAGCGTTTGATTTTACTTCAAAATTAAGATTCTTTCGACAGAATGAAAACACCATTGATAATTTTAATAAAAAAGGAGGGAATCAATGATAAATTTTCATCAATTCCCTCCCTTGTTAAAGCAAAGTGCCTAACTAAAATTCAATATAGTAAGCATCATTAGCTGGAATCGAAATACTAGTACCGCTTTCATCAGCACTGTTAAAATCAAGCTTAATGTTTTTGCCAGATATTAAGTCTTTAGCATCAATCACTTCATTACCTTTTAATCCTATTGCTTCTTGAACAATCGTAGGAATGATTACTTCTGTTGTAATTGCCTGATTCTCAAAATTGGCAACAACTAACACTCTTTGGTTTCCAACGTATCTGATAAAAGAATAAGTTTTTTCAGAGTTGTAACTAGAATTAGTATTATTGAATTGCTGAAGATCTATAAGTTGACCTTTTCGGATAGCAGCATCATTAGTAGATGCATGAAGGATTTGCTTGTATTTATTTCTTAAAGCTTTTTGAGCATCAGATAATTTTCCACCATCATATTTATGGTCATTGACCCACTTTTGATGTTCTGGAACACCCCAATAATCAAAAATGGTTGTTCTACCATCATCTCCACTAAAACCAGACTCACCAGCACCAGGTTCACCTACTTCTTGTCCAAAATAGACCATTACCGGACCACTACCTAGTGCTGCACTAACTGCCATGCCTGGAATACCTGGGTAAGGGTTTTTAGAGAATTCTTTTGATGCAATACGTTGCTCATCATGGTTCTCTAAGAATCTTAACATATGGTTGTTGAACCCATCCATATCTTTCCAAACCTTAGTTAGGTGTGCAAGTGAAGAGCCAGGACGGTCTTCCATTACAGCTCTTAAAGTATCGTAAACACCAACTTTATCATATAAGTAATCGAATTTACCAGTGAAGATATAGTTGCGGTATTCTTTAGGATTATAAACTTCTGCAATAAATCTAATATTAGGATTAATAGCTTTGATTTGAGGAATCATCCAAGCCCAATATTCAACAGGGACCATTTCTGCCATATCACAGCGGAAACCGTCAACACCTTTTTCTGTCCAATATTTTAAGATAGCAAGTGTTTTTTTCCAAGTTGAAGGCACATCTCCATTAATATCAAACACTTTTTCGCCATTTCCAGATAGGTGATTGACACCATAATTTAAACGCACAGTTTCAAACCAATCATTTACAGAAGGTGTATTAGTAACAGCTCCATTACCAGATACCTTAGCTGGGTTTTCGTTGAACTTGCCGTCTGCAGTTGGGAATTTATCCCCACCTAATGGAACATATCCTGAAGGAACAACAAATGGTTTTCCAGGGATATAATAGAAATTGTTGTTGGCTTCAAAGCCTACTTTTGTATTGTCATCAGCTCCTAGGTCTACAACACCTTTAGGCTTTTTGTCAGAATGATATTTTCTTGCTACATGATTGGGAACAAAGTCAATGATTACTTTTAAACCATTTTTGTGCGTTCTTTCAATCAATGATTCAAACTCTTCTAAACGGTTGTTGACTTTGTTGGATAAGTCTGGATTTACGTCATAGTAATCTTTAATGGCATAAGGAGACCCTGCTCTACCTTTTACAACATCGGCATCGTCAATATGGATTCCATATTTTCTATAATCAGTGATAACGGCATGCTCAATTACCCCTGTATACCAAACGTGAGTAGCCCCCAAGTCTTTGATGCCTTGAAGTGCATCGTCATTAATATCATCAAATTTACCAACGCCATTATCTTTCAGTGTACCCCAAAGTTTATTGGTAGAATTTGTGTTACCGAATAACCTTGTCATCATTTGGTAGATGATGATTTTATGATCTTGAATGTCTTCTGTGGAAGTAGAAATTTCGAATGTATGTTTCAATTTTTGTTCTTCTTGTTGCTGATTAGAGGAACAGTTTACGAATAAACTACCCATAAAAAGGTAAACGAATACACGTAAAAAGCTGTAGAATTTTGTCATTATTTACAATTTATGATAGGGTTAAAAAAAGCAAAACTCTTCCAAGTGTTTCTTAGAAGAGTTTGTTTGTGTTGTTAAAGCGTTATGATTTTTTGTTGTAAGGACGCTTTTCATTTAATTTTGTGGCTATTTTATACAAATCTACTTTTGATAAAATTGTATCATAAATTCCCTGGTGTTGATCTACTTTCTTAAGATCATCTTGCATTTGAACGGCAACTGTAAACGGATTTGTGTCTTTCAGTTGTTTTTTCAAAACGTTTAGATAATCCTTATCTTTTTTGATCGCATTAAATACAATTTCTTCGATTTCGTTCATTACGAGATTGATTTAAAATTTAAAGTAAAATTGGAAAATATTCTATGCTATATTAATCAAAAAATGTCTTGAAAAAAAATTCTTGTTATACAATTTATTCTGCAAAAGTCATTTTATTTAAGCATGGATAGTAAGGAAAATAGATACATTGGTAGTAAAGGTTCAACTCAATTGATTAATGGCCGAAGATTGAGAGAAATGATTTCCTTTTTTTATAAAAAAATGATTAAATTCAATTCGAATTAAAAAGCAAGAATAATAACAATAAACCAGATCAATGAAGACACTATTACTAATAAGACATGCTGAAGCGGAATCACCTTATTTTGGAGTAGAAGATAAATTAAGAGTATTAACCCAACAAGGATATATGCAAGCCATGCATACCTCAAAAAGGATTAAATCTGGCACATATATACCTGAAATAGTATTTTATTCTGATGCTGAAAGAACTAAGGCAACCACTCAGGTATTGTTAGAACAATTGGAAATCCCTGAAGAGGCATCTTTCGCAGAATCAGACTTTTATGATGCTACAGTGGGTAGGCTATTAGATTTTGTCAATGAAAGAAGTGATGAAGCAGATTGCGTGGCTATCGTTGGACATAATCCAACATTGTCGTTTTTTGCGGAGTATTTAACCGGAGAGGAAATTAATTCACTGTCGCCTGCAGATGCTTTGGTCATTACATTTGATTTTGACTCTTGGGCACTTATTTCACAAGCGACAGGACAATCTTTGGTTAGATATACTGGTCGCTAATTTTAAGGTAATAGGTCTTTTAATTCATTGAAATCATTAACGATTATATCAGGCTGAATGATCGCATTCTTCGTTAATTCTTCTCTGTATTTTCCCGTTTTGACTTGTATAGCGGTGAGATTTGCTTCTTTTGCACCCTGAATATCACCAATAATATCATCGCCAATCATTAATAAGTTATTCGGAGATATATTGATTTTTTTTATTGCTGATTCATAGAATTCTTTTTGTGGCTTACCAATACAAATAGATTCCTTGGATGTGGCAAACTCTAATCCTTTAATGAAGGCTCCAATATCAATTCTAAGCCCATCAGAAGACTTCCAAAATTTTCCTTTGTGAAGCCCAATAATATCGCTTCCATTTAATATTTTATTGAATAATGAATTCATTAATTGATAATCCCAATTCTTACCAATATCTCCCACAATAATTGCTTCTGGGTTGTCAATATCTTTTTTTAAGTCTTTGTAGAATAATTCTTTTATCGAGTGTCCACCTAATACTTCTACCGTATTATACTTTTTTTCTTTTACATAATTCAATGCAGCTAATGGAGGACTTAGAATTTCATCACTCGAGACAGGTATACCCATATTCGTTAATCGAACAAATAACTCGTCAGAAGTTACTCCAGAAGTATTGGTAACAAACAGGAATTTATACCCTCTATTTTTTAATGTGTTGATACTTTCGATTACTCCATCAATGAGTTGAGAGTCATTGTACAATACGCCGTCAAGGTCGCATAAAATACCTTGTATATCTTGAAGTTTCATGGTCAAAAAGGATAATTAATTTATTAGTTGAAATACATTTTAAATCGTCGAATTAGCTAACAGGCAGTGGCTTCTACATAAGTAGTTTTTTCTTGGATACCTTAATCATTGACTTTTGTCGCTATTTTTAACTAAACATAACACCTATTAGAACATACAAACAATGATAGTACTTACCTATGTATTACTTTTGTACTTAATAAAATTAAACTAGTATGAAGCTGTCATCTTCAAAATATCGGTTTTTCCTTTGTTTTGTTGGTGTTTTACTACAATCCTGTATCTCTGCAAATTTTAGAGAATATGAAAATGCTACTGTGAGGTTTATAAGATCTACACCTCTGCCACAGCCAAGAGCATATATGGGTTATTGTAGCAATGGGACATCAACGTTTGTAATAGGAGGGGAAAATAAATCGGGAGAAAACTTCGATAATATCTTACTATTTAATATAGATAGAGAAATATGGAGTGAATTGACTCCTATACATATACGTGCTGAAAAGAATATTAATGCAACGACTGTCAACGGTTCAATGTTTCTATTGAATGGAAATGAAAGTAAACACGACGAAAATATTGACGACATAGATATCAACGTTAGAGAAGTCAACTTTAACGCACAAATACCATTTTTAAAGGACGTATCAGTAAATCCTCAACCTTTATACAAATCTGGGTTGGCGGTATCAAAGAATATCATCTATGCTTTTGGAGGGATGTTAGATGAAGATACCTATTCAAATACCTTGTATTCCTTCAATCCGGAAAACAGTACTTGGAAACAATTGGCAAGTATGCCAAAGCAAATGATTACCTATGGAGCTACTGTTGATGGAAAAATATACACTTTTGGTGGTAGAAATGAAAAAGCAGTAGACGATATCTTTATGTATAATATAAAGGTGAATCGATGGGTAAAAGTGGGTAAATTACCAGAACCAATTGTCGACGCAGCTGTTACACAATACCGTCACTATATCATTCTTTTTAGTAACGAGCAGATTTTTATCTATGATACTTTAAAGGGTAGTTTGAAAAGATATCAAACAAATATTGGCAAGTTAAGAGGAATGGGAGCGACTATTTCTAAAGATAAATTGGTTATCTTTGGAGGTATCAAGCAAAATTCATCAGGAAAAGAACAATATTCATCAACAGTGTTTGTATTAGGTATTGATAAACTGTTGAATTAGTGTGCTATTAATACTGTTTCAATTGCAATCCAACTATGGAAAAAATTACTACTGATATACAAAAATTAATTAGAAATCACATTAAAGAAATGGAACCCTATTCGTCTGCAAGAGACGAATTCGAAGAAGTTTCAGATCAAAATGTATTTTTAGATGCCAATGAAAATCCATTTGGCACAGCTACAGGTGAGCCTTACAATAGGTATCCAGATCCATATCAAAGAGCAGTAAAGGAAAAGCTTTCGGTGCTTAAAGGTATTCCAACAGAAAATATTTTCTTAGGAAACGGAAGTGATGAGCCGATCGATTTGCTATTCAGAGCATTTGTTGAGCCTCAAAAGGAGAATGTTGTTATTCTTCCTCCTACTTATGGTATGTATCAAGTAAGTGCTGCATTAAATAATGTAGAATTAAGAAAAGTGGCTTTAACTTCAACATTAGATTTAGATGTTGAAGGTATATTAAATGCAGTTGATAATAATACTAAGATCATCTTTGTATGTTCTCCGAATAACCCTACAGGTAATGCAGTTTCATCGGATAAGATTATTCAACTATTAGAGCAATTTAAAGGTATTGTAGTGGTTGATGAGGCTTATATCGATTTTTCATCTGAGCCTAGTTTTATTGGAAAATTAGAGGAGTATGAAAACCTTGTTGTATTACAGACCTTCTCTAAAGCTTGGGGTATGGCAGGTCTAAGGTTAGGTATGATGTTCGCTAACAAACAGGTAGTAGATATCTTTAATGTTATCAAACCTCCATATAATATCAATCAACTGACACAAGAGAAAGCATTAGAGGCACTTGATAATGTTGATAAGGTAAAAGAGATGGTAGCTACTTTGCTTTCTGAACGTCAACGTTTAGAAAAAGAACTTAGTGAGATTTCAAGAGTGAAAAATATCTTCCCTTCTGATGCTAACTTTATTCTAATTCAAGTAGAAAATGCTACAGACGATTATAATAAATTGGTAGAGCAAGGGATCATAATTCGAAATAGAGCAAAAGTATTATTATGTGACGAGGGGCTGAGAATTTCTATAGGTACACCTGAAGAAAATAATCGATTCCTTGAAGCATTTAAAGCATTGTAGCTAGAATTACTTGCAAAAAATAAGCCACTGAAATTAAGATTTTCAGTGGCTTATTTTTTATTTGAAGTGGAATCTAATAGTGGTAAACACTTTCAAATACCTGTCTCCAACCATTTTTACTTTTATAGACTGTTTCGCCAATAGATTTAATTGTACTAACGCCAGTAACGTTGGTAGAGAGTACAGCATCAGCGTCAGCAAGGTCAGCTTTTCTTGCAAGTACCCTTTTTACCTTGTACCCTTTATTTTCTAAATCAGCGATAATATTCTTACGACTAATTCCAGAAACACATCCCACAGAAACTTTTGGAGTAAATATTATATTGTCTTTTACCCAAAAGATATTTCCGCTAATAGTCTCAGCTATAAATCCTTCTTGACTTAAAAGGATAACATCATCAAGAGACTTCTTTGTTTTTTCTATCCCTGCTAATGTATAAGTTAGAGAAGATAAGGTTTTACAAAACGAAACCGGCGAAGCTGCTACACAAACAGTTTCAGCAAAGTCTGTTTCTAAACCACATCGAGGAGGGGTTGGAATATATTCATCAACAATTAATGCAAACTCACATTCTTTTGAAGTAGGGGTGTATAATCCTCCTTCACCTCTCCAGAGCATCAGCTTTATTCTGCATTCTTCAGGTAAGTTATTTTTCTTTTTGAGTTGAAGAACTTGTTCGTTGATGTAGTCTGTAGTCAGAATATTCTCAGGAACTTCAAAAAGTAACTCTTTCGCACCTTTTGAAATTCTATCCAAATGATCTTGTAAAAAGCGGATGTTTCCATTGTTAGTGATCATGGTTTCAAAGATGCCATCACCATATTGTAAACCTCTATCTGTAATAGAAACTCCTGCTTTACTAGTTTTTATTATTTCATTATTTAGAAGGATATAACTCATCATCCTAGTAGTTTGTTAGTACCTTACTTTAGACATTTCCCTCGACTGGTCCTTTGCTTTTAAGTCCTGTCGTTTGTCATAAAGTTTTTTACCTCTAGCTAAAGCAACTTCAATTTTAGCTAAACCTCTGTCATTAATAAATAACTGAGTAGGAACAATTGTAAAACCGTTCTCTTTTACTTTTTTATCTAGTTTAGTTAGTTCTTTTCTAGTCAGTAAAAGTTTACGATCTGCTTTGGCTTCATGGTTATTATGACCTCCCATTTCATAGGGAGCAATATGCATACTTCTTACGATCAATTCATCACCTATAAAAAGACAGAATGCATCTTGCAAACTTACTTTTTGCATACGAATTGATTTGATCTCTGAACCTTTTAAAGCAACACCTGCTACGAATTTTTCAATAAACTCGTATTCATGTGACGCTTTTCGGTTCTTTATTTTAACCTTTTGTTTTATGTCTAGTTTTTTTCCTCCCATCACTAATTCTTCTTAATCGTAATTGCTTCTCCATTAAGGATAGGTAAGATACTACAATAATCCTCTTGTGCACAAAATGATAGATCAGATTTTGCTTTTAATCCGCTTAATCTTTTCGCGTGTGAAGCATAATTTTGTATTACGTCTGCCACCTTACCATTGGCTTGTTGGTATTGAGCTAATGCCATAAAGCTAGCATCGTCTGTTAACTCTGCTTGGTCTTGTAATCTATGAATTAAAGCACCAGCAAATAATGTGTCTTCTAAGCTAGGATTGCCTTTCCAGCCTGCACATATAATGACAATATCTTGGTTTTGTTCCTTGAGATATTCAGCAACAGTACCTACATTCAATAAAGCACCAATAATAACTTCTTTGGCAGTCTTCTTTGCTTCAGTAATAGCAACCGTTCCATTGGTAGTTGTCATGCAAATATCTTTACCATGATACTCTTCTTGCATATGCTCAAAAGGAGAGTTGCCAATCGTAAACTCTTCTACTTTTACACCACCTCGTTCACCGGCAGTGATAAAGCCCTTTTTTTGATATTCCAATGCTTCCTCTACTTTTATAACAGGAATAACACTATTCACACCAGCATTTAAACCGGCAACCATGCAAGAAGTGGCTCTTAAAACATCTGTAACTACGGCAATTTTGCCTTCTAATTGATGTAAAGATAATATTTCAGGTGTGAGACAAGTCTCAATTTTAATCATAACTAACCAATAAACTGTTGTCTGAATTCATTTGCTTTTTGCAATTCAAGTAAATTTAAGGTAGGAGTGATACCTTGGAAATCAGACAGTGCTTTAACTAAAGATTCTGTGGCAAGATTCCCTGTAAGGTCATCTTTTGCCATTGGACATCCCCCTAAGCCTCCTAAGGCAGAATCAATTCTTTTGCAACCTACATTCAAAGCGGTTTGAGCAAACTGATAAGCTTCAGACGGATGACAATGCAAATGTACACCCAATTCAGATTCTGACAATATTTTTGAGGCTTTTTCAAACAATACTTCAACATCTTTCACAGTTGCACTACCAATTGTATCAGCAAACGAAATAATTTTAACCCCCATATTGTGGAGTTTCTTCGCCATTTCTAATACCATATCAGCATTACTGAACTCTTGGTAGGGATTTCCAAAGCTCATAGACAAGTATACAACAAATTGTTTTTGATGTGAGTGACAGAGCTTTAAAATGTAGGCCACCTCATCCAGCGCCTCATTGATAGATTTATTTGTGTTTCTACGCTGGAACGTCTCAGATACAGATAAAGGAAAACCTATATATGAAATTTCTTTATGTGAAATTGCTTCTTGTGCACCTCTAACATTAGCTACTATAGCTAATAATTTTGTAGCGGTGGTTGATAAGTCTAGTTGAGATAATACTTCTTTGGTATCTCTCATTTGTGGAATTGCTTTTGGAGAAACAAAACTCCCAAAGTCTAAAGTGTGAAACCCTACTTTCAGTAACTTATTAATGTATTCGGCTTTAACGTTAGTAGGGATGAAGTCTGATAGTCCTTGCATTGCATCACGAGGACACTCAATGATGTTTACCATGTGTTTATTTATTGGTGATCAATTTTCTTTTTTAGGTGTTTTTTATAAAGCCATTCTCCAAGGAAACAAGTTCCGAAAATAGAGAAAGCGATGATAATGCCTGTTGCGTTTTCTTGAATTTGTTGAATGGTTAGTATGATGAAAGCTAGAATGCAACATATAAATCCAATGATTGTGATGGATTTATTAGCAAATATAGTTTTTCGTTTTTTAAAAGCTATGAAATTTACAATACCGAAAATTACAAGAAAGCCTGCAGAACCTGAAGTTGAAATACTTTCAAGGTCGATTGTGTTCGCAATAACCAATGTAAAAATGGATATGATTAGTAACCCTAGAGGCTTGCCCCATAATTGTTTGGTGAACTCTTCTGGTAACTCATGATATAATGCTACCTCATAATTCGTTCTGCTTCCACCTAATAATGTTGCATTGATAGCAGAGAAAGTAGAAATCATTGCAGCAATTGATATAATAGTAAATCCAATTTGCCCAAATTTTGGTTTTGCAGCCTCTGCTAATGCATAGTCCTGCGCTTTTCCAATATCAGCAAAGTCAAGAGATCCGACAGTAACAACAGCAATGGCAATATAAAGGAGTATCACAAAAATAACCGAGTAGTAATAGGCCTTTGGTGTATTTTTCATTGGATGTTTTATGTCTGGAGCAGAGTTAGCAATTAACTCAAATCCTTCATATGCGACAAAAATAACCATTCCGCCGGCTATTAATTGTACAGGACTTTCCCAGTTTTCTGGTGAAAGCTGTATAAAATTGGGGTTCTCTGTAATTCCCCAAAAACCTGCTGCTACAAACGCCAATAGAATAATCAGTTTAATGATCACAGCAAAGGACTCAACTTCCCCTACGACTTTAATACTGTAGTAATTGATAAAGGTAGAAAACAGGATGATAGCTGATATGAAAATATGTTTATCTACAATATGATCTCCGGTGATATCAAACATTCCTGAGGCATAAGCCCCAAAGGCACTAGAGTATAGTGAAAGCATAATAATGTAACTTACCCAAAGCATATTATTTAGCCCACCACTTAAAACGGAATACCCAAAACCTTCATAAATAAAACGAACAGTACCTCCTTCATCTGGATAGGCGACAGAAAGTTTTGCATAAGAGTAGGCTGTCATTAAGGCAATACACCCTGCTACTAAGAATGATATCGGAACACCTCCTTTAGCTAATTCTACAGATAAACCAAGTACGGCAAAAATACCTCCACCGACCATTCCTCCAATACCAATTGAAACTGCGTCTTTTAAGCCTATTTGTTCTTTTTCTTCTTTCTTGTCAGTCATTTATTGAAGTTTTTTAGAAATGTTGATTATATAATATAAAGGAAATTGTCTATGAAATACAGAATTACTTTTCGATAAGGAATAAGTTCTTGTTTAAGAAAAGTATTTTTTAATAATAGTTATATTTTAAAAACTAACTCAACTATTTCTATGTCATACTTAAAGGCTAATAACCAAGAAATTTACTTTGAAGACAGAGGGGAGAATAGTGCTCCTGCTGTTATTTTTTTGCATGGTTTTCTTATGGATTGTACCATGTTTTTATCACAAATGGAAGCATTGGAAGATGAATACAGAGTGATAGGTATTGATGCAAGAGGATTCGGAAAGACACAATGGGATGGCAAAGCATTTACACTATACGATACTGTGAATGATACTATTGCTGTGATGGATCATTTAGAGATTGAAAAAGCATCGATAGTTGGTATGTCTCAAGGAGGCTATGCTGCATTAAGAATGGCATTAAAAGCTCCGAATAGAATTAATTCTCTTGTGTTAGTGAGTACATCAGGGCATCAAGACTCAAAAGAAGTGAAAGCGGGGTATTTAGAAGTGAGAGATACTTGGCAATCAGTGGGATTGGTACCTCCATTAAAAGAGGGATTGATGACAGGTATTTTAGGGCCACAAGAAAAGTATAAAGAATATTGGGACATGTGGTCTGATAAATGGGAAAGTAGGACTGCTGAACAAATCTTTCATGCCATGAACAACTTAATTGAGAGGGATGATATTCTACATATAATCGAAAAAATTAATATCCCATCTTATGTGATACATGGAGAGTTAGATAATGGTGTTCCTTTTGAACAAGGAGAATATTTAAGTAATCATTTACCCAATTGTAAGGGGCTGTTGATTGTAGATGGAGCAGCTCATGCCGCTATTATGACAGATGCTAAAAAGATAAACCCAAGCTTGAAATCATTCTTGCATAAGACCAATATGGTGACTTTGTAAAGAGTAGTATTATGTAGTGTGAATAGTAAATTTGTGAAGTAAAAAAGGCCATCTATGAAAATAGATGGCCTAATTATTTATTCTTTAATAGAAAGATTAGATTACTCCGTACGCTAATAATGCATCAGCAACTTTAACAAAGCCACCA
This sequence comes from Flammeovirga agarivorans, assembly GCF_012641475.1. NCBI lineage: Bacteria > Pseudomonadati > Bacteroidota > Cytophagia > Cytophagales > Flammeovirgaceae > Flammeovirga > Flammeovirga agarivorans. The sequence goes on from NZ_JABAIL010000001.1 coordinate 1,063,485, forward strand.
ATGTTAGCACCTTTTACATAATCTACCCATCCGTCTTCTTGACCGTATTTTACACACTTAGAGTGGATTTTCTTCATAATATCTTGAAGCTTCTCGTCCACTTCTTCAAAACTCCACTGTAAACGCATAGAGTTTTGTGTCATCTCAAGACCAGAAATAGCAACACCACCAGCGTTGGCTGCTTTACCTGGGCCATACATGATGTGATGTTTTTCAAATACCTTAATTGCACCAATTGTAGAAGGCATGTTCGCTCCTTCACAAACTAGGATACAACCATTTTTCATTAGAGTTTCAGCATCGTTTTCATCTAACTCATTTTGAGTTGCAGAAGGGAATGCTAAGTCAACTTTTACACTCCAAGGTCTCGCATCTGCTGTATATGTTGCAGAAGGATATTTTTTTGTGTATTCAGCTAATGAAGCTCTTTGAACATTTTTTAAATCTTGAATATGAGCAAGTTTCTCTTCGTTGATACCTTCTGGGTCATGTAAGAAACCGCCTCTATCAGACATTGTTACAACAGTTGCTCCTAATTGGATAAGCTTTTCAGCTGTATATTGTGCAACATTACCTGAACCTGAAACCGCAGCAATTTTACCTTTAAAGTCATCGTTACGTACAGCTAGCATTTCTCTAGCGAAATATACTGACCCATATCCAGTTGCTTCAGTTCTTGCATTTGAACCACCAAAAGCAAGGTTTTTTCCAGTAAGTACACCTGTAAATTCGTTTTTAATACGACGGTATTGACCGTACATATAACTTACTTCTCTACCACCAACGCCAATATCGCCAGCAGGTACATCGGTGTCTTTACCAATATGTCTGTAAAGTTCTGTCATAAAAGCTTGACAGAATCTCATGATTTCTCCATCAGATTTTCCTTTAGGGTTAAAGTCGGAACCACCTTTAGCTCCACCCATCGGAAGTGTTGTTAATGAGTTCTTTAGTACTTGTTCGAACCCTAAGAATTTAAGTGTACCCAGAGTAACAGATTTGTCAAAACGTAATCCGCCTTTGTATGGACCAATAGCTCCGTTAAACTGAACACGATGTCCACGGTTAACACGAATGCTACCTTCATCATCTTGCCAAGTTACCCTAAAGCTGATTACTCTATCGGGTTCTGTCATACGCTCTAAGATTCTAGCGTCTAAATACTTTTGGTTTTCGTTGATGAAAGGAATTAATTTCTCAGCTACTTCTTCCACTGCTTGATGGAATTCAGGCTGCCCAGGGTTTCTTCTTACAAGACCCTGCATGAAGCTTTGTAATTCGAGCTTTTGCATTTAACTAATAATGGTTAGTAATAATTCTAATATATGTGTTTATTTCCTACTTTTTTGAAAGATCCACCTTACAAGATAATAAAGTTATATCATCTGCATAGGCTTGGTGACCTTTAAAAGTGTTTAATAGAGCGATCAAATTTTTGTGCATTTCTTTCTGCTGAAAATCAATATTAGCAGTAAGGAATTCCTCTAATTTGTCATCTCCTAGCTCTTCGTCCTCGTCATTGTAAGTCTCCGTAAAGCCATCTGTAAAGCCAAAAACGAAGAACTCTTGCAAGTTATTAATTTCTCCGACTTCTAAGAAAGGTAATTCAGAAAAAGAACCTAATATTGTTGTACCATCTTCTAACCTAGAGAATTTATTTTTATGGTATAGAAAAGGAGGGTTATGTCCAGCATTAATAAAACGGAGATTGGATGTCTCCATATCATATTCCATAAAGAAAGCAGTGATGAAATTTTCACCTTCCGCACTTTCTAAAATCTGATAGTTGGCCTCATGTACTATACTTTCCAAATCAGTACCTCTTCTTGCCATTGCTCGAATTGTTCCTTGGAAATTGGACATCAAGATTGCTGCAGGTACACCTTTACCCGAAACGTCAGCAATAGACATTAAAAACTTGGTGTCTGATAATGGAATATAATCGTAGTAATCTCCTCCAATAGAGTGGTGAGGCATATAACTTGCATGTACCGAAACAGGAACATCATTCCCGTAAGGTAATTCTTTTGGGAAAAGCATTGTCTGAACATGAGAAGCAATTGTTAATTGTTTCTTCATTTCCTTTTGCTTTTCTTCTTTTCTAGCAAGCTTTTTATTTTCTATCGCTACAAGTATAATGTTACTTAAAGCTTCTGTAAAACCTTGGTCAATAAAGTCACTATGTTGATCTGCAGTACCTACCAATGCATAAGCCAATACTTCATTTTTATGTTTGATTGGTATGATAGTATCAAATTTTTCAAATCCATCAGGATGATTGATAATATTTGTAGTACTGATATAATCTTTAAATGCTTTTGGGAAATTGACAGTTTCATCATGGTCATGCGAACCATAGTTAACAAACCTCTCAAATTCTTGTGATTCTTCATCGATTACAAACAGAATAAGATTGGTGATACTAGGGTTAGACGATAATGTAAGTTTGTAGATAGTATATAAATCCTCTTCAGATTTATTGGCGTTAATGGCACTTATAGTCTCAAAAAGAGATTCTAATTGCATTTCTTTTAGCATTAAGCGCTTTTGATCAGGATTCGCCATTGTTGTTAATATAAATTGTCTTAATTGTTCGAATTTGAATGTGGATCATAGGCATCACGTAACCCATTTCCAATCAAGTTAAAAGCCAAAACAGTAAGGCTAATAGCAAGACAAGGGAAAATAATAAGATGCCAATGTCCGGTAGGGGTTAATTCACTTAAACCCTCTTTAATCATTGTTCCCCAAGATGGCATAGTTGGAGGTCCTCCTAAACCTAGGAAACTTAATCCTGCTTCAATAAGGATCGCAGAAGCAAAATTTGATGCACATATTACAGCTAAAGGCCCCAAAATATTGGGTAAAATATGGTGCATAATGATTTTATAGTTGGAGAAGCCTAATGCTTTAGTTGCTTCGATATAGTCTTTCTGTTTTATAGAAAGAATTTGCCCTCTTACAACTCTGGCCACATCGACCCACATTGTAATACCAACTGCTACAAATGTGACCCATATATCTTCACTTTGGATGGCAAGGCGAACAGCAACTACTAACATAATAGCAGGAATAGACCAAGTGATGGTCATTAACCACATTGCAATTCTATCAATCACTCCTCCAAAGTAACCTGAAGTAGCTCCTATTAATATACCAATACTAAGTGAAATAATCAGCGAGATAAAACCTATGGTCAGGGATACCCTTGTGCCGAAAATTAGTCTACTAAGGACATCGCGACCAATTTTATCGGTACCCAAAACAAATGTGCGCATTTGCAAACATTTCTCATTGAACTCATTCAAAAGTTCTTGTTTACTGACGGTCCTAACATTCTGTAATCCATCTAGGTATATCACGTCATCTTTTCGAATGACATAATTGTGAGCCAAGTTAATACCAAGCTTTTGTGAAGGTGATGCATAAATTGATTTTACAACATCAATCAGTGGTAAACTTAATTCTAGGCGAGTGGTTGTATGTAAAGATCTTTTTTCCAAGCCAGGGTAGACGATAAAGAAAACGGAGTCTCTTTCAATTATTGGATCACCTACAATTGGAATATCTTGATAACGATTTTCTTCACCTTCTATAATTTTTTCAAAAACTGAAGGTGTAGGAATATGTATGTTTTTGCGTTGTTTTAAAACCTTCACTGTAAACATTGGAGGTTTCTTGGGTACTTCAAGTAAGCCGTCATTAGCGAAATGCGAATCATCGGGCATAATGAGATAACCCAACACTGCAACAAAGCTCAAAGCAATAATATATATTGTTGAAACTACAGCAGGTTTGTTTTTCTGAAATCTCTTTTTGATGAAGTGAGAAGGTGACTTATGTACTTCGTATATACTCATCTATGCGTTTTCGATCCGTTGGTTATTGAGCGTTGTGTGCGAATAAACCTTTTTTTGATGCCAAATAAAAAAAAGAAGTATAATGTTCTTCAAAATCATCCATAGTGATTTCTATTTCTTCTTCTGGGCTGTTAAAACATCTTACCCAACCTTTTTCAATAGTTGTTTTTAAGGTCAGTTTAAGTGATTCCTCACTCAAATTTGTTTCTTGCTTTAAGTTGTCAAAAGAAGTGACAAAATATAATTCATCAAGAACAAGGTATTCTTCTTCAGTCATAAAAAAATAATTCTGCTTTACTCACTCAAAAATAGTAAAAAGTCTATTAAACACTAAATTTTCTATCTTTCCATGTATAATTTGAGAAAGTAGCCATTAAACCAATAATAACGGCATATAAAGGATAGAAAATTGATATTATAGGCACAAGCCAAAGATTATTTTGATCTCCTTGCCATTTTAATATTCCTTTCAAGTAGTAAAGCTCTATTCCAATTCGAAGCATAAAAGTAACAAAAAAGAGCATTAAATTACCATTAAAAAAGAATGTTGAAGCTGCTGAAAGGTAAAAAAATAAATGAAATAGAAAAATAAAGATACTCGTTAGTTGTGGTCCTCTATTTTTATAGTGCTTCCACTTACTTGCCCAACGTACTCTCTGCTCAATGAATGTCTTAAGATTATTTGGTGGAGGTGTATTGACAATGGATTCTTTATTTTTAAGAAAAATGATTTGATTTGGGTTGTTTCGAGCAAGCTGATGTAAGAAAAACTCATCGTCACCAGTTGGAATATGTGCATGCTCTTTATAGTTGTTTTGTGATAAAAAAGCCTTTCTCTCAAAGCATAGGTTAGCCGCATTACACATATTGGCTCTCTTTCTGCGTATACTAGCAGCTCCTGTGATGATCAATGATGAAAATTCAACATTTAATATTTTTTCCCATAGAGAATTCCCATTTTGGAATCGAACAGGACCAGAAATCATTTTTGCACCAGTTAACCTATGTGCAGAGACAAATCGATTGACCCAATGCTGATGATGAAGGCAATCAGCATCTGTGGTGATAATCAGCTTTGTTTTTGCCTTTTCTACAGCAAGTCGTATAGCTTGCTTCTTTCCTGATAGTTTACTTGGGAGACGATAAACTTTTAATCTTTCAGATTCAAAAGACTGAAGTAGTGTATAAGATTGATCTGTGGAATGATCATCAACAATAATGAAATTTATATACTTGTAGGTCTGATTTTTTAAGGACTGAATAAGTTGAGGAATGTTTTTTTCCTCGTTTCTAACTGCAATGACGACAGTAACATCTGTTGAAGCACCTTCAATAGGTGTATCTAAATCATAAGGATAATTTCGGTTCCATCGTAATCTTAATTGAAGTAGTCCAAAAATATAAATGATTACAAGAATAAAAAAGATATTTTCCAATAGATGTGTTTGTCTATGTTTGATGAAAGATGCAATATTGTAAAAGAAATTATTACATCATCTAAAAGCATTGAAAATGTCATTAGAAATAGGACAAAAAGCACCTGATTTTAAAAGTGTAGATCAGGATGGAAATGAGATTACTCTTTCTCAGTTTAAAGGGAAAAAAGTTGTTTTATACTTTTATCCAAAAGATATGACTCCTGGTTGTACAGCTCAAGCTTGTGATTTAAGGGACAATTATGAAAAACTTCTTGCTGAAGGATATGTAGTGCTTGGTGTAAGTACTGATTCTGCGGAAAGACACCAAAAATTTATCGCAAAACATGAACTTCCATTCCCTCTAATTGCTGATACTGAACACGTAGTACACAATTTATACGGTACTTGGCAATTGAAAAAAACATTCGGAAAAGAGTATATGGGGACAGTTAGAACCACTTTTGTAATCGATGAAGAAGGAAATTTAACGGACATTATAAAAAAGGTGAAGACTAAAGAGCATACTAATCAGATAATTAATTAAGTTTGCATTCGGAAAAAAATTAAGGAGAAATCCTTATCATACATAAAACAATAGCTTACGTCAAAAAAGATGGCAGAGATTGCAGAATTGAAAAGAGTAGCGTCCCAAGTGAGACGTGATATCGTTAGAATGGTTAACGCAGCAGGAAACGGTCACCCAGGTGGTGCACTAGGTTGTGCTGACTTATTTGTTGCTCTTTACTTCAAGCACATGGAACACAACAAAGAGTTCAAAATGGATGCTAAAGGTGAAGATGTTTTCTACCTTTCAAATGGTCATATTTCAGCTGTTTTTTACAGTACGTTGGCTAGAGCTGGGTATTTCCCTGTATCAGAGTTAGCTACTCATAGAAAAATCGATTCAAGATTACAAGGTCACCCGACTCCATATGAGCATTTAGAAGGTGTGCGTATGGCTTCAGGTTCATTGGGTCAAGGTCTTTCAGTAGCAGCGGGTACAGCGTTAACTAAAAAGCTTAACAACGATGACAAGTTAGTTTACTGTCTAATGGGTGATGGTGAGCAACAAGAAGGTCAAATTTGGGAAGCTGCAATGTATGCTGCTCATAACAAGATTGATAACTTAATTGGTGTGATCGATTACAATAACCGTCAAATTGATGGTGACGTATCAGACGTATTAAGCTTAATCGATATTGAAGCGAAGTATAAAGCATTTGGTTGGGAAACTATCGTAGCTGATGGTAACGATATGGAAAAATTGGATGCCGCTATTACGAAAGCAAAAGAGCTTTCTGGAAATGGTAAGCCAATCATGATTATCATGAAAACTGAGATGGGCTTCCCTATCGACTTTATGGTAGGTACACACAAGTGGCATGGTGTTGCTCCAAATGCTGAGCAAACTGAGTCAGCTTTATCTCAATTAGAAGAGACTTTAGGTGATTACTAATCACAAAAAGCAATAAAATAAAAAGCCTGTCCTTTGCATTTACAATCGACAGGCTTTTTTATTTTGTACTATTTATAGATTGAAAGTCAGTAGTTTATATTATTGTTTTTTGAAAAGATAATGTTGTAGTATTCAGATAATTATTAGTCAGCTGTTATAGATATTAGTATTATTATATAAACTAATAATTCTTACTAAACTGTAACGGTAACAATGAGTTTTGCTGAAAAGAGTCAGACATTGGAAAATGTGCTGACAAACCAATTCGATATATATTATAATACTTTTCCAGACATGTTAGTATCAATCAACCCATTTGATGCTACAGTGGTAAAATGTAATGCAACCTTTGAGAGAATGATGGAGTACGAGAAAGGAGAAGGAAGCAATAAAAGTATTTATGAAATATATCACCCATCATGCCACTTACAAGTCTCTCAATTAGTCAATAAATTTGCTGAACAAGGATTTCTCCAAAATGAACGATTAAAACTGATCTCTAAAAGAGGAAAAACGATTCCTGTGCTTCTAAGTTCTGAGGCGATTAGAAACGATAATGGAGAGATACTCTTTAGTAACTCTTGTCTTCGTGATATTTCTACGATCACAGATCTTGAAACTTCATTACAACAAGCGAATGAAGAACTTGAAGATAAAATTGACAAGCTAAAACAAAAGAATCAGGAATTAGAGCAATTTGCTTACATCGTATCGCATGATCTTAAAGAACCTGTGAGAAATATAGATGGAGTTCTAGACCTTGTTTATGAAGAGTGTGATGAAAAAAATGATCAACTCAATCAATATTATGAGTACATCAAAAGGAGTACAACGAGAATGAGTAAGTTGATTCATAGCATTCTTGATTTTAGTAAAATTGGTAAAAAAGGAAACTTCCAAATTGTGGATCTAAACAATATCATGAAGAATGTGCTTGATGATATGTGTTTAAGGATAGAAAATGAAAAAGTGAAAATTTACTGTCCAGAGTTGCCTGTAGTTTATGGTTTTGAAATAGAGTTACATATGTTATTTCAAAACATAATTTCCAATGCAATTAAATTTAAAAACCGGAGAAGATTGCCCGTAATTAAAATAGAAGTAGACGAACAAGAAGATTTTTGGCTGTTTCGTATTACTGATAATGGAATTGGAATAGAGAAAGGTCATGCAAAACGCATCTTTTCAATCTTTAAAAGAGTACATACCAATATTGAAGGTACCGGAATAGGCCTTGCGGAATGTAAAAAGATTGTTGAGCTCCATAAAGGAAGAATATGGCTAGATCATAGTGATAAAAACGGAAGTGTATTCTGTTTTACACTTACAAAAAAATACTAATACTACTAATATTGCCCAGAATCAGATAAACTTGAATTACTATATTTAATCTTCATTTTATTAAATCCCCTTTAATTCTTCACCTTCGGGAGTTGTTGTTTACTTCCTTTAAAATAATTCGTTTATTTTTGCAGCAGAAAAACGAAGAATTATATGTCAAAAAAGAAAACTATTTTAAGAGTAGATGGCTTCAGTAAATCTTACGAAGAAGGGAAAATGGCTGTAGACCATCTTTCTTTTGATGTAAAGGAAGGTGAAGTATTTGCACTTATTGGACGAAGCGGGTGTGGAAAAACAACAACTTTAAAACTATTATCCGGACAAATGAGACCTGATGGCGGATCAGCTTATATCTTTGGAGAAAGAATTTTAGGTCCTCATGAAAGACTGTTAGCCGGTCATGATAAAATAGCATTAGTAGAACAAGATTATAATTTATTTGATTATCAGACTGTTGCGGATAATATTAAATACCCAATTAGAAGATCAAGTAAAAAATATCAAGAATATAGATTAAACGAACTCTTAAGAATTTGTCAACTAGAAGACTATAAGGATGTACGTCCGAAAGAATTATCTGGTGGACAAAAACAAAGAGTAGCGATTGCAAGAGCGATTGCCGATGAACCTCCTGTGTTATTACTAGATGAACCATTTTCTCACTTAGACATGGCACTGAGAAGTGATCTAAGAAGAATGGTGAAAAATATTGCAATTGAAGCAAATATTTCTGTTGTATTTGTTACGCATGATACACATGATGCACTTTCTATGTCAGATAGAATTGGTGTGATGTCAGCAGGTCAACTTATTCAAATTGCTACACCTGAAGAAATCTACAAAAAACCATTAAACAGGTATGCTGCACATTTCTTCCCTCATTGTAATGTTCTTACTTCAGATCAATTAAAAGACCTTGATGTGAACGTTGAAAAGGGACATTATATGGCAAGACCAGAATGGGTAAAGGTTGTGGATGCTGTTGAAGGAGCTCATGAAGCTACTTTAATACATATCGATTATTTTGGAAATGCGAGTTACGGAGAATGGAAAGTATCTGATAAGTGTCATATTTGGGTACATCATGATAGTTTCTCAACTTTCCAATTAGGAGAAAAAAGAAGCATTATTCTAAAAGACAATGTAGAGTGGTGGAAATTAGATGACTAGTTCCATTACGACCAAAAAATAACAAAAGATAAATAGAAAATTACAGGAACGTATTCCAACCTTTTTCCTGTAATTTTCTTCTATACTAGAGATAATCATACGCTAACTTATTCAATATTTAACCTAACAAAATGCATTTTATCAGACTACTATTAGTATCTATTTTCATAATTTCTATATCATGTTCAAGCCCTACAAAAGAGGTGAAGGAGGAATTAAAAGTATCCAACTGGAGAGCTTTAATTGTTAATGATCATGGTAAGGAAGTACCTTTTTATCTTCAAGTGGAAGGAGAAGGCAAAGACCAAGTTTGGACAATCATTAATGGAGATGAAAGAATGAGGTTGGATGACAGTTATTATGAAAACGATTCATTGCATATACCATTATTGATCTATGAGGCAGAAATCATTGTAAAAGAAAGTGATACGACTTTAAAAGGTCAATTTTTAAGAAAAGGGGCTTACCGATTACCATTTATTGCAGAGAAAGGCAAAGCTCCTCGTTTTGTAGATTATGAGAAAGCAACGGTAAATTATACAGGAACCTATGCAGTGAAGTTGGGTGAGACCGATGCCATTGGTTTATTTAATCAAAGTGGAGATTACCTTACAGGGACATTCCTTACGGCAACTGGAGACTATAGATATTTGGAAGGCGAAGTAGATGGAAACAAGATGTTTTTATCATCATTTGACGGAGTTCATATCTTAAGATTTGAAGCAGAGTTGGAGGGAAATAGACTTCTAAATGGTAAAATGTGGTCAGGTCAGAAATCAACAAAAACTTGGCAAGGAATTAAAGATAATAGAGCAGAGCTACCTGACCCTAAAACCTTAACTCATCTAAAAGAAGGGTATGATAAGGTGAGTTTTACTTTCCAAAATGAAAAAGGAGACACGATTTCTTTAGATGATCCAAAATACCAAAACAAGGTAGTAGTGATACAAATTATGGGTTCATGGTGTCCAAACTGTCTGGATGAAAGTAAGTTTATGGCTCCTTTCTATGAAAAAATGAAGGATAAAGATTTTGAAGTGATTGGTTTGTCTTATGAAAGATCAGAAGATCCTGAAGTAGCATACAAGCGTATTAATCGTATGAAGCGTAAGTTGAATATAGGTTACGATATTTTATATGCAGGTACACCTTCTAAAGCTTCAGAATCTTTACCGATGTTAAATAAGATCATGTCTTTCCCAACATCGATTATCTTAGATAAAAAAGGAGAAGTGAGAGAAATACACACAGGTTTCTCCGGACCAAGTACAGGCCATTATTACGAAGAACATATTAGTGAGTTTACTTCTCTCGTCAATAACTTGTTGATGGAGCATGAAACTTCTAAATAAATTAGAGATATAGGAGAACAAAAATCGAAGTAATACATAGGTGTAGGACTTCGATTTTTGTTTTTTAGTGAAAACTGAAATAAATGCAATTTCACTCCATGTATAATATTTCTTTTTTAACGATATTTGCCCCATGTTAGCATCAAGTTTTACAGAAGATAAAATAGAAGCCGGATTAGATGAAGCAGGTAGAGGATGTTTGGCAGGGCCAGTAGTGGCAGCTGCAGTAATTCTACCAAGAGACTTTTCTCATCCAGATTTAAATGACTCCAAGAAACTATCTGCCAAAAAAAGAATGGAACTTCGAGAAGTAATTCTTAAAGAAGCCATAGATTATAAAGTAGTGGAGGTACAGGCAGAAGAAATAGATAAAATTAATATTTTACAAGCTTCATTTACCGCTATGCACAGATGTGTAGATGGGTTAAAAGAGAAGCCAGAATTATTATTGATTGATGGTAATCGTTTCAGGCCCTATAAAGGAATTGAACATGAATGTATCGTCAAAGGTGATGGAAAGTTTTTGAGTATAGCAGCAGCCTCAATTTTAGCAAAAACTCATAGAGATATGCTGATGGAGAAACTTTCTGAAGATTATCCACAGTACGGTTGGGAAAAAAATGCAGGTTATCCTACCAAAGCACATAGGGCAGCTATCGCAGAATTTGGAACAACGCCATGGCATAGAAATTCTTTTAAGTTGTTGCCAGAACAAAAGACAATAGACTTTTCATGAAAATAAGATCTCATATATACCTACTTCTACTTTTTTTATCTTTTGCATGTGAAAAACCTACTCCATATGGGGATTTATATGTACAGGTAAGAGATGAACAAGGTAAAGAAGTAGCTGGTGGTAATGTTATTCTTTATGGTAATGAAGAAGACTTCGTAGATCAGATAAATCCTATATCTGTACCTCAGCAAACAGATGAAAACGGTTTAGCTTTTTTCCTTAATCTGGATTCAGGTACCTATTACGTAGCGGCTTCATATACCAACCAAGAAGAGGGCATTGAAAAGAATAATTTCTTAGTAAATACTTCAGTGAAAGTAGTTGCCACAGAAATTGGTTACAGGAATTCTATCACAGTAATTATATGGGATTCATTTATTACACATTTAACGGCTACAAACGGTAAAAAGTGGCAGGTGTATAAAATGATAGAGGTGACAACAGAAGAAGAAATAGAAGTACCAGAATGTATTCAGGACGATCAATGGGTATTTTATCGTAATGGTAATTTTGAATACCTAAGTGACTCACTGAACTGTGAAGAAGGCCAAGACGATAATTTTACAGGAAGTTTTGCTCCCGTAGGAAACGGTTCATATATCGTTATTCAAGACCTTGATGATCAGATTAGGTATGGATTATATATTATTTCTGTATCCTCTACACAAATGCTGGCTCAGTACGGGCCTCATTTAATGTATTTTAAAACAGTAAATTAAGAAAAATGAACATTGGAGATAAAGTAAGAAGTTTACATGACAACATGGATGGTATTGTTGTAGGCTTCAAGAAGAATAATATTATAGAAGTTGAGGTAGATGGTTTCAGAATGGATTTTGTTGAGGGAGACCTAGCCATTGTTTCTCAAGTAGAGTCTGATGAATTCGGAAGCGTTGAAGAAGAAGAAAGAGTGGTTGTTCCATCACAAAAGAAAAAGTTAAAAGCTAGACCTCAAGCAGCATTACCACTAATTTCAGAAAGAGGTTTATTTATTGCCTTTGTTCATCAAAATGATAAAATTTTAGATGTTTACGTTTGTAATAACTCAGATCTTACGATACCATTTGTACTTGGTACGGAAAGAAAAGGGGAATACAAAGGGGTGCATGCTGGAGTACTAAATACAAGAACTCAATTAAAAGTAGATCAAGTATCATTACAGAATTTTGAAGAATGGCCAGCTTATGTTTTTCAATCTTTATTCTTTTATTCAGGTCCAAGTGTTAATCATGAACCATTAGTTAAAAAGTTAAGATTCAAAGCATCAACTTTCTTTAATAATAAAAAAGAAGTGCCTGGAATGAATGCAGATGGTTATGTATTTCAATTAGACGTTCAAGCGTTAACAGAAGTAGATGCATCAAAACTAAAAGATGGTATTCTTGATAAAAGTGCTGTAGTTGAAAAGGTAGAAAAAGTTGTTCAGAAGCCGGCATCAGAAATCGATTTACATGCTGAAGCATTAGGGTTAGACCCAAATATGGGAAACTCTACATTGAGCATGCAGATTCTTCATTTTGAAAAGGAATTAGATGCAGCTATTGTTACTGGAATGGATCATATCACTTTTATCCATGGTATCGGAAGTGGTAAATTGAAAAATGAGATCCAAAAACGACTTTCTAAGCATAATGATGTAGATTATTATGAAGATGCCAGAAAGGAAAAATTTGGTTATGGGGCAACTTATGTGAAGCTAAAATAATGAATGTTAGATTAGTTATAGGAATTATTCTTACCGGAATTGCTCTAACACTTTATGGTGTTGGTAAGCCTAAACTGTCCAAAGAATCGGATTACCTCACAGAAGCATTACAAGGCTCTGAGAATAAATATATTGTTGAAGGAGTAGTCGCAGATGATAACCCAACAGTGGTTGACTTTCTGGTATTAGCTTCTAAGGAAGAATTTACGGGCGCTGGAAAACACAATGGTTTTAAGTCTGTAGAAACGAAGCTTCAACCCATTAAAGTGAAAACACCAAAAGGTATCGAAACTTTAATTTTTGAAGATGTTCCTTGGAGAGGAGAAAAAGTAGCTCATATTCTATTAGATGAGAAAACACAATCGAATGCACCAATACAATGGTTAGGTTTAAAAAAAGGGGTAAACATTATTGCCCTTGGAGAAAAATCTAATAGTGAGGTACATGTTAAGTACGCCTATGTTGGTACTTTGCCAGACTATCTTACTCTATTGGAAGAAGGAGGAACTTGGTTAACTTACATCTGTTTAGGCTTGGCAGTAATCGGTATTCCTCTATTGATTTGGGGGAGTGTAAAAAAATAAATAGTCACTTTTTCTTAGCCTTATTTAGATAGAGAAAAGAGAATGACTTAATTGTCCCTTTGTTAGTAAAATAATAAAGGGACTTTTTTATGGAGAAAAATACTTTACTGTTGGATGGTGGACTTTCTAATGCATTGGAAGACCTTGGATATGACCTGAACCATGAATTATGGTCGGCAAAATTATTAATTGAAAACCCGCAAGCGATTATAGATGCTCATCTTTTGTATCTAGAAGCAGGGGCAGATATTATTATTACTTCAAGTTATCAATCAACAATTGAGGGGTGGGAAAAGCAAGGTTATACTTACCAAGAAGCTATAGAGTTGTTGGAGAAGTCAACGACATTGGCTTTGGAAGCTCGAAAGGTGTACCATCAAAAATATAATAGCGATAAGCAAATTTGGATTGCAGGAAGCATTGGACCTTATGGAGCATATTTGGCAGATGGTAGTGAATACAGAGGAAATTATTCTTTATCTATTAAAGATTTAATTGAGTTTCACACCGAAAGAGTAAAGGTAATAGACCATACTAAAATAGATCTGTTAGCTTTTGAAACTATACCGAGTTTTGATGAGGTAAAAGCGATATCAAGCTTATTGTCAACAACACAGCATAAAGGATGGATTACAGTTTCCTGTAAAAATGAGAGAGAATTGAATGATGGAACACCTATCAAAGAGGTTGCGGAGTATTTAAGCAATCAAAAGAACTTATTTGGTTTTGGAGTGAACTGTACAAAACCTGAATTTATCCTTGAATTAATCCAAGATATTACTTCAACAACATTATCAACAAGAGTGATAGTTTATCCAAATGCAGGACTAGTTTATGATCCAAATGAGAAAAAATGGAGAGGAACTGCAGAACCTTTAGGCTGTGAATTTATGGCAAAACAATGGAAAAAAGCAGGAGCTAATGTAATAGGAGGGTGCTGTCAGATGGGGCCAGACCATATATCATCCATGAAAAAAGGATTAAGTTGAGAAATAATATCAAATTTCTAATAGAATTGAAGTGCTTAATATTTTTGTAAAACCATAGCCTAATTTTTGCCGTTTCAAAATTAAGATTTGTTAATATTGCAAAATATTTGCATTTTAAGGACTGCTTTATGTGATAGTTTGGTTTTGGATCATTAATTCAAATCAAACTTACTTTATTCTTAATTTGCATTACATCAACACTTTAAATTAGACACTCAATACAAGCATGAGTTTTATTTCGGCTTTAGACGCATTCCAAAAATGGGAGAAAAACACACCTAACCTTCCATTCCTTCATCAGAACATTCATGGTGAAAAACTTACAGTAACCTATCAAGAAGCAGGTGAACAAGCAAGAAAAATGGCATCTGCTATCAAAGGGCTTGGCATCGAAGAAGGTAGTCATGTTGCTATTCTATCTAAAAACTGTTCACACTGGATTATGGCAGATCTTGCTATTCTAATGGCAGGGTGTGTAAGTATTCCAATTTATCCTACTACCGATAAAGATACCATCAAGTTAATCTTAGAACACAGTGATTCAAAAGCAGTGTTTGTGGGTAAATTAGATGACTATGCTTCACAGAAAGAAGGAGTAGATGCAGTAGATATTCCTAGAATTGGAATTGAAATGCATGGTGTCAATGAACAATATGGATGGGATGAGTTGGTGAAAAAAAATCAACCATTACAAGAGGTGTTCAAACCTAAGTCGGATGATTTAATGACCATTCTTTATACATCTGGTACAACAGGTAACCCGAAAGGAGTGATGCATAAATATGGAAGTGTTGAATTTGCAGTAAAAGAATTTGAGCATCATTTTTCATTACCGAAAAACCCTAGGTTCTTTGCTTTCCTTTCATTAGCACACATTGCAGAAAGAGCAGCTTACGAATTTATTGGTTTATATTTAGGTGGTTCAATAGCATTCCCTGAGTCTATTGAAACATTCCCAGCAAACTTGGCAGAAGCGAAACCACACATGTTCTTTGCTGTACCAAGAATCTTCCAGAAATTCCAAGAAAGTATTCTTAAGAAGATGCCTCAGAATAGATTGGACTTTTTATTAAAGCTTCCAATTCTTAATTCTGTAATCAAGAAAAAAATTGTAGGTGCTCTTGGTTTACAAGAAGCAGTTTCTGTTATCTCTGGAGCCGCACCAATTTCTCCTGATCTACAGCATTGGTTTAAGAAATTAGATTTGGATGTAAACCAAGGTTACGGAATGTCTGAAGATGTATGTGTATCACATATGAACTTCCCAGGCCAAAATAAAATTGGAACAGTAGGACAAAAATATGATCATATCCAAACAAAGCTTTCAGGTGAAGGAGAAGTTTGCTTAAAGAGTGATTGTTTGACATTAGGTTACTACAAAGAACCAGAAAAGACTGCAGAGCTTTTTGATGAAGAAGGGTTCTTGAAAACAGGAGACCTAGGTGAATATGATCATGATGGTTATTTGTCTATTGTTGGTAGAGTAAAAGATCAATTCAAAACAGACAAAGGGAAATACATATCTCCAAACCATTTAGAACTTCCATTATCTGATAATCCAGATATTGAGCAAGTTTGTGTTGTAGGTACAGGAATTCCACAGCCAATTGCTTTGATAGTACCTTCTGAAACGGGTAAAGAGTTGTCTCAAGATGCATTAAGAGCATCAGTAGAGAGCTCATTAAACAGTCTTAACCCGACGTTGCCTAATTATGAGAAAATTGCAAAAGCAATTGTCATGAAAGAAGATTGGACAATCGATAACGGATTGTTAACGCCTACTTTGAAATTGAAGAGAAATAACCTCGAAAAAATACACCAACCATACTACAGTGAGTGGTTTAGTAAAAACGATACGGTTATTTTTGAATAAAATAATAGGCCTACAAATCATATTGTAGGCCTTTTTTATGTGTTTATTCTGCTCTATAACCTATTGAGGAAGAATAATCTAAGTTTTTTTGAAAAAAAATGAGTGCAGAGGTGACCTTTTATTTTTTCTGTTGTCTTTATAGTAGAATTTTTAATCGACACCTGTAACTATGAAACTATTATACTATCTCTCGATCTGTCTATTCTTTGGCTCGTGCAACTTTAAAGGTATCACTTTTGAGACCGAACAATCAAAACAAATCAAAGAACTTGAAGAGCAAATTCAATTACTCGAAATAAAAAAGGATTCTATTCAGAATAGTACGTCTTTTACTAGTTTGTACAAACAAAAAAACCGAACTATTGTTGTGCAATAGATCGGTTTTAGATGATTGATTTGGGTGTATGTATTCCCTATATTGTTTGTACTTTGAAATCGATATCAAACTCATCAGCAATTGCTTTGTCACCTAAGTTGTCAAAGAATGAGTCAGAACCATATTTTAAACCAAATTTAGTTCTATCAATTTTTAATTTTCCTTCTAAAGTATGCTTTTTACCTTCAGATTTTAATTTTGAATCAAAAGCTACTTCCTGAGTAACTCCTTTGATAGTTAAGTCACCTTTTAATTTGTGAACATCTCCATCAACAGCTACTTCTTTTAAAGTAAATGTTGCTGTAGGGTGCTTTTCAACATCAAAGAAATCAGCACTTTTTAAGTGACCATCTAATTTTTGTTGCCATTCACCTTGTAGATCTAAAGAAGTCAATGATGTTAAATCAATAACGATAGTACCTTCTTTAACTACACCTTTCTTTACTTTTAATTCGCCACCTTTGACAGCTACAGTTCCATTGTGTTGTCCAGTTACTTTGTAACCTGTCCATTTTACCTCAGATTGATCTGGAGAGATTTTTTGAGCGAATGTAGATGCGAAAGCAAATAATAAAATACCAAGTGTAAGACTTAACTTTTTCATAATGTATAAGTGTTTCGTTTAAATTTGTTTATGCAAACATATGTATAGAAAATATTTGTTCAAACAAATTACTCAATATTTTACAATTTTTAACATTATTCATCGTCATAGTGTTTTGTCACCTCTTTGCCTTTTATTGAAAACACTTTTGATACATTTACTTGTTCTTTTTTATGATTATCAGGGTTAATGTTTTGTGACTCGATTTCTGTAACATATTCTTGGTAACCCCAGCAGTTAGGACAGTCTTTATAAGAGCTCATAGTGATTATTGTTTAAAGTGTTATTATTAATTGATGCCTCAAAATTACGTTTTTTATCCTCTCTTGTAAAATCAATAATATTTATGTCACTATAATCTATTTCTATATAAATGACATTAATTGATACATTGTTAGTTGTTTATGATTATTGTGTCGATTTCTCTATTACTTTTTTTGATGTTTCTTTGTTAATCAATTTTAATAGTTTGATATAAAACAAAATTATATTTTTTACTTTGTTGTGTCGACAATGAGAGCAGGCTCAAAAAATACTATCAACGAATAGATACGCCTATTTAATAGGCCATAACATCAATTAATAATGAGAAAAGTTTTACTTATTTTATCGTTACTAACATTTGTTAGTGGTGCTACTTTTGCACAAAAATCAAAGAAAAATAAACGTCCGAACATTCTTGTAATCATGGGCGATGATGTTGGATATGGTAACATTTCAACATATAACAATGGCATGTTAGCTTACCAAACGCCAAATATTGATAGAATTGGTAAAGAAGGTGTGGTATTAACTTCTGAATATGCTCAACAATCATGTACTGCTGGTAGAGCTGCATTTATCACTGGTCAATCTCCATTAAGAACAGGTTTATCTACTATCGGTATGCCAGGTTCTAAAATTGGTATCCAAAAAGAAGATCCTACAATTGCTGAGATTCTTAAGCCACTTGGTTATACATCTGGTCAGTTTGGTAAAAACCACTTAGGTGATAGAGATGAATTCTTACCTACAAATCACGGTTTCGATGAATTCTTCGGTAACCTTTACCACTTAAATGCAGAAGAAGAGCCAGAAGATCCAGCATATCCTACAGATCCAGAGTTCAAGAAAAAATATGGACCAAGAGGTGTAATTCACTCGTATGCAGACGGACGTATCTCTGATACAGGTCCATTGAACAAGAAAAGAATGGAAACAGTAGATGCTGAATTCATGGATGCTTCAATCGAATTCATGGAGAAAGCTGTAAAAGACGACAAACCATTCTTCGTATGGTTCAACTCAACTCGTATGCACGTTTTCACTCACTTAACTGAGGAATCTAAAAAATTAGTTCATGATTACGGTTTATATGGAGCTGGTATGACTGAATTAGATAATCAAGTAGGTACATTATTATCAACTTTAGAGCGTTTAGGTATTGAAGATAACACGATCGTAATTTTCACTACAGACAACGGTGTTGAAAAAATGACATGGCCTGACGGTGGTATCTCTCCATTCCGTGGTGAAAAAGGATCTACTTGGGAAGGTGGTGTAAGAGTACCTTTCGTAATCAAATACCCTAACGGTATCAAAGAAACTGGTCGTAAATTAAATGGTATTGTTTCTCATGAAGATATGATGCCTACATTATATGCCGCTGTAACAGGTAAAGATGACTTAAAAGAAACTTTAAAAACTGGTTACAAAGGTGAAGAGTCTACTTTCAAAGTACACTTAGACGGTTACAACCAATGGGATTACTTCACTGGTAAAGAGGAGAAATCAAGAAGAGATACTTTCTTCTATGTAGCTGACAATGGTATGATCCAAGCGATGCGTTGGAATGATTGGAAAATCCACTTCATCATCCAAGAAGGTGAAGGTCCTGATATGTGGTTCTCAGGTCACAGATTTGCATTATCATGGCCAAGAATTTATAACTTAGGTCAAGATCCATACGAAATGGCAGATCACTCTGGTATGTACTTAAAATGGTACGGACAGAAAATGTGGTTATTCGTTCCTGCAAAAGAAAAGTTAGGAGAATTCTTTATGTCATTCAAGTCGTTCCCTCCAAGACAACGTCCTGAATTATTATCTCCTGGTAAAATGCAAGAGATGTTATATCAAATGATGGATAGAACTCCTAAAAACTAGAAATAGTTGAAAGAATTTGAATAATGTTGATTTTATGCCCTTACACTATGCAAAGTGTAAGGGCATTTTTTTATTTCCTAAGATCAAAATCGATATATAAGCTAAATCTAAATACATTACTTGTCGCCGTTTGATTGTAGGTCCACATATGTCCGGCAGTGAAACTAGTCGTTTCATTAAACTTATATCCAATAGCATTGTATATCCTTAAATCTTCAAGACTATGAGTATGGTTATCTTGCATAAATAATTCTACAGATGGAGAAACAAAGAATGTACCTGGAGACATATGCTTATTATTAATAGGAATATATGCGTACAGTTTATATCTATACCTATTACTGTATTTTGTGTAATCCACTTTATCTTCCCATCTATGCTCTATTCTCACCTGATGGTAAATTTTAGCTCTACCAATGTAATGATGATATAAATATTGATGCCAAATACGGTATTCCATTAATGTAGTCTGATCATAAGGATCCTGTTCACCATAACCAGTATCTTGATTAAACTTTCCGATAATTGCAGGTCCAACAACAATATCAAAATGATCGTTGACAAAATAATTCAGACCCATTCTGTTATAACTTTTATGAAGGTAGAAACCATTTCCTTCATCCGTATATCGAATATGGTGTTCACCGTAATATCCTAATTTATCGCTTATTCTGGCTTTTAAATATAATCCTCCCCATTGCCCATCATTTTGTGCATATATTGTTATAGACCCTAAGATTAGGATCAGTGTAATCAAAACTTTTTTCATGTTATTTAGATTTTTGCTTAGTAGATATTCCTTACAAGGCTCTGAAGTGATTTAACAATGAGCACAAGTATTATTTAGACATACCTTTCCTGTAAGACTACAAGACCGGTAGTTGGTTGTGTACTTTGTTTATAAATCCTTGTAAGAATGATAAATTAATAGAAGTAGTATCAGTGTAGTAATTTTTAAATTGAGATTGTTTGGTTTACTAATTATTAGGTATATCTGTCTAAAGACACACAACTGCTTATATCTAGCTTTTTAGAATGTCACCGCTTTTTTGAAAAAAAAATTATAAAATTTAAAATTCTCTGTTTTTTTCTTCTTCTAACATCAAGCATAAACCACAAAAACAGTATGTCATTAATCTTATTTTGAATAGAATTTTTTTAATGTTTTTATATAAAATCTTATATATGTAATTATTGAGGTAGAATAGTTATTTTTCAATATCTGACCTTATGTAAGATGTGTTTTGTTGAGTATTTATTGTTATATTTACTCATAAACTATCCTACATCAGCTATTTAGGTAAATTAAACTTATGAAAAAGATAAACATATATTACACGATTTTATTGCTATCAGTTGTATCGGTAGTAGTGATTTCATATGTAGTGATTCCTCAGATAAACTTCTCAAAAGAAGCTGTTTTGATTTTTCAAGCGATTTGTATCGTTCTTTGCTTAACCATGCCTTTTAAGATTTACGACGAACGCCAAAAAGGTAGGAAAAAAGTTATTTGACCATGTTGTCAAAAATTTTTTAAATTAATTTTGACTTATCGGTCAACTAATTTACATTTGTAGTGTAATAATAAAAACACAATGGCAGGTAGACCAAAAATTTTTAATCAAGAGGAAGTATTAGATAAGACAATCAATCTTTTTTGGGAGAATGGTTATGAAGCAACTGGTACAACAGCTCTTCTAAAAGAAGTCAACTTAAACAAGGGCAGTTTATACCATACCTTTAAATCAAAAAAGCAGTTATTTCTAGCAGGGTTGAATCATATGGAAAGAAAAGCTTTACAAGGATTTGAAGAGGCTTTAACGAATAGTGAACAGCCTATAGAAGTAATTAGAGGATTGTTTCTTGGTATTGTTGATTCATCTTATGATGAAAACTGTAAAGGGTGTATTCTAGGAAATACGTTAATGGAATTTACAGGTAAAGATGATGAAGCAAAAGATGTAGCAGCAGGTTTCCTTAGAGAATTGGAATCACTGTTTGAAAAAACAATCACTCAAGAACAAGAAAAAGGAGTATTGACATCTACTGAAAACGCATCTGATCTTGCTAAGTACTTGATTAACTTTTGGAACGGAATAAATATTTCTAGACGTATCTACACAGACAAACAAGAATTATTACAAATGATTAATTTTCACCTAAAAATCATCAAATAAACACTACACCATTATCATGAAAAACATTTCTAGACTAACCCAAAATGTCGGGATCGAAATTTCCCGATACGGACTCGTATTAATTTTACTTTGGTACGGTATATTTAAATTTACCAATGCTGAAGCACAAGCGATTTTAGACCTTATCGAAAACAGTCCTTTGTTTAGTTGGATGTTGTCATTTATGACCATTCAGCAAGTATCTAATATGATTGGAACTGTTGAAATCATTACTGCAATAGCTATTGCTGCCAGACCATTCTCTCCTTGGGCAAGTGTAGTTGGAAGTTTTGTAGGAATCGTTACTTTTGTAGCCACATTATCATTTTTAGCCACAACTCCAGGGATGTTTAAATTAGTGGACGGTATGTATGTTCCAAACGGTTTTATACTTAAGGACCTACTACTTTTAGGTTTTTCTGTGTGGAGTTTCGGAGAATCATACGCTGCTTTAGAACAAAAACAATCAAAAGTAGTTGACACTAAATATCAATTCTCATAAAATTATTTTGTGGGAATACTTTTATCAAGGTAAATAAAAATAAGTATTAGAGATAAATGAATCTTCTCAAAGAATATAGAGACCGTAGAGCTGCTCAAAACGAGAAAGTGCTTGAGAATGCGGATAAAGTAATTAAACGTATCTATAGCTTGGATACCGTTACTTATCAAGATGGTGCATTGGATGCAAAAACTAAAGAGATGATAGGTTTAACTACTTCTCTAGTTTTACGTTGTGATGACTGCGTAAAATACCACCTTGAGAAATGTATTGAGTTAGGATATACAAAAGAACAAGTAATAGAAGGAATGGCTGTAACAAACGTTGTTGGAGGAACAATAGTGATCCCACACTTAAGAAGAGCTGTTGAATATTTAGAAGCTTTGTTTGAAGAAAAAGAAAATCAATAATATTGTATCTATTGATATTAAGAAGAGGTATTCGTCATGAATGCCTCTTTTTTTTCTGCCTAAAAACTCTTAATTTATTAATATGATCGAAGTGATTGGATGAATGACCATTACTTCTCTCAGCTGAAACTACAATAAAATCACCCAAAACTAACCCTAAATGACTAAACAAGAAGTAATAGATTTACTAGAAGATAGCAGGCACAATAAAGTAAAAGTAGCTATTGTTGATATCGACGGTGTTTTAAGAGGAAAGTACATGCATATCAAAAAGTTTATATCAGCTTTAGAATCTGGTTTTGGCTTTTGTGATGTTGTATTTGGTTGGGATATGGTTGATGAATCCTACGATAATGTTAAAGTTACAGGTTGGCATACAGGTTACCCGGACATGCCTGCAAGAATCGATGTAACAACGTTTAGACAAATCCCATGGGAGAATGAAACTCCTTTTTTTCTAGCTGATTTTAGTCGAGAAAATAAAGACGAGGAAACTGTTGGTCCTAGAGCGTTATTGAAACGTATTCAGGCAAAATCTTTAGAACTAGGCTTTTCACCAGTTTTTTCTCAAGAATTTGAATGGTTTAATTATCGTCAATCGTCATCAGAACTTTACGAAAAAGACTTTAAGAAAGTAACACCTCTAACTGAAGGGATGTTTGGCTATTCAATTCTCCGATCTTCAGAGAATAGTGAGTTTTTTCATGACCTTTTTGATTTATTGGAAGACTTTAATATTCCATTAGAAGGACTACATACTGAGACTGGACCAGGTGTCTTTGAAGCTGCCATACAATATACCAATATCGTTGAAGCTGCAGATAGAGCAACTTTATTTAAAACATCAGTAAAAGAAATCGCTTATAAACATGGAGTGATGGCTAGTTTTATGGCCAAACAAAATATGGAATTACCAGGGTGTAGTGGACATATCCATCAGAGTTTATGGGATGCTGAAGTAAAGAAAAACCTCTTCTTTGACGCTTCAAATAAAGATAATATTAGCAAAACAATGGAGCACTATATGGCCGGCCAGTTGTTTTGTCTGCCTTTTATTTTACCAATGCTTGCACCTACTATAAATAGTTATAAAAGACTTGTAGAAGGGGCGTGGGCTCCAACAACATTAACTTGGGCTGTTGATAATAGAACTACTGCTCTTAGAGCATTGCCGCATGGAGAAAAGTCTTCAAGATTAGAAACCAGAGTAGTGGGATCAGATGTTAATCCATATCTGGCAATGTCTGCTTGTTTAGCAGCAGGACTATACGGTATCGAAAACAAATTATCACTTGATACTCCTCAAACGATTGGAAATGGCTATAAAGAAACCCAGTATGGAACACTGCCCGCTAATCTTTGGGACGCGACGCAAGCAATGAAAAATCATGAACTACCAAAAGAACTATTTGGGGAAGAGTTTGTAGAACATTTCACCCTGTCTAGAGAATGGGAATGGAGAAGGTTTATGAATACAGTAACAGATTGGGAAACGAAACGTTATTTTGAAATCATATAATCATGTTAGATATACATTCTACTTATACCTATAATTTTCCTACAAAAATCCGCTTCGGTGTAGGGGTTATTAATGAACTCGGACCGTATCTAAAGGAGAACAATATATTCCGTCCCTTAATTGTTACAGATGCGATAATATCTGAGCTGCCTTTTTTCTCTAAAGTGATCTCTGACCTTGAAAGACAAGGAATTTCCCCTTCTGTTTTTAATGAAATGCACAAAAACCCGGTAAAATCGGATGTATTGAAAGGAAAAAAGAATTATCAGAATAGCATATGTGATGGAGTTATCGGTATCGGAGGGGGCGTAGCCATGGATGTCGCCAGAGCAATTGCATTAAGTATCAATCATCACAGAGATTTATTTGATTACGATGATTTAATAGGGGGTGATAAATACGTTACAGAAGAAATACCGCATTTTATTACTATACCTACAACTGCTGGTACTGGTAGTGAAGTTGGTAGATCAGCAATAATCTCAGATGATATAACAAAACAGAAAAAGATACTATTTTCACCAAGTTTGTTAGCCAAAATAGTTTTTGCAGATCCAACCTTAACGTTAGACTTGCCTGCTTTTGTAACAGCAGCAACAGGCATGGATGCAATTACTCATAATATTGAAGCTTACCTATCTCGAGGTTTTAATCCAATGTGTGATGGTATCGCTTTACAAGGACTGAAGTTGTTAGCACAATCCATCGTTCAAGCTACCAAAGAACCTGATCTGTTTTCAAGGTCAAAGATGCTGATAGGTTCATTAATGGGAGCTGTAGCATTTCAAAAAGGACTAGGTATGGTGCATAGTATGGCTCATCCATTATCAAGTTTGTTAGACATGCATCATGGGCTTGCCAATGCTATTTGTTTACCAATTGGTATGGAATACAACTACGTTGGATTTGAAGGGAAATTCAATGTAATGGCATATACGATGGGGTTAGGAGGGAATCAAGGGAAAAACTTAGTGGATAGTGTAATGGTTCTCAATGAGCAATTGGGTTTACCTCAAAACTTATCTCAAGTTGGAGTGAAAGAGGAACATATTCCAGAGTTGGCTAGATTAGCTAAACAAGATTTCTGTTTACCATGTAATCCTAAAGAAGTTACAGAAGAGGACTTTGTTCAATTGTATAAAAAAGCATTATCGTATGATTAAGATCGGTATTACACCATGCTTCTTTTATCCAGATATGAGTCGATCTACATTTGGTCCAAAGTCACTGACATATGTGGAAAATAACATGATGGAATATGTCGCTCAAGAAGGGATTCTGCCAATAGTAATTCCAGATATAGATAAAAAACTATTGAATAAGGTCTTAGATACATTAGATGGAGTAATACTTCATGGAGGATCGGATGTAGCTCCTGAAACGTATGGAGAACAACCGATTGGCCCATGGTTGGGAGATGCATACAGAGATCAATTTGAACTCTACGTTATCGATTATATGATAAAAAAAGGGAAATCGATTTTTGGTATTTGTAGAGGTTTTCAATTATTGAATATCTATTACGGAGGTAGTCTTTACCAAGATACAATCACTCAAAGAGAAGGGGTGAAGGAGCATCGTTCTGCTGAAAAATATGATACGATTTATCATCCAATAAATATATTAGAAAACAACTTTCTAAAGGAAATCTATCCATCGGAAAAACAACAATTCGTCAATACTGTCCATCATCAATCTATTAAAAAATTAGGTGATGGACTTCAAATATGGGCAACTTCAGATGATGGTATTATTGAAGCATTTGGGGATCCAAATAAACCTAAAGGAAAAGTGATGGGTGTACAATGGCATCCAGAATTTTCAAAAACACTTGGAGACAAAATAATTAACCCACAGCCTTTATATAAGGCATTTCTAACTCACATATACGATTAACATGGATATATTTAACCCATCAAATGGAATGGTTATCGCGACCGTTCAAGAAGATACAAGAGATATTTTATCAGATAAGTTAGACCATTTAAGAATAGGGCAAAAGGCATGGGCTAAAGTTTCTTTAGAAGAAAGGTTAGCAGTAATTGTCAAGTTTGGAGAATTGGTACAGGAGAACATTGAAGAATTAGCAAATACATTAACAGAAGAAACAGGAAAGCCAATTCAACAGTCTATCAATGAAATTGAGGGAGCAAATAATAGAATAGAACATTTAAAAAGAGATGCTCTGAAATATTTACAAGAAGAGATTATCGAAGATTTAGAAGGAACTTATGAAAAGATTGTTTACGAACCTTTAGGGGTTGTTGCCAACATTTCAGCTTGGAACTTTCCCTATAATGTAGGATATAATGTTTTTCTATACGCTTTAGTTGCAGGTAATGCTGTAGCTTATAAACCATCAGAATTTGCAACTCTTACCGGACTAAAAATTCAAGAGTATTTATACAAAGCAGGTTTACCTGAAGATGTTTTTCATTGTATGATCGGAGGTCCCAAAGTAGGAGAGTTTATCCTCCAAAATGATCTTAATGGTTATTTCTTCACCGGATCATATAAAGTAGGGTTACATGTAGCATTTAAGACTTTCCAAAAGCTTGTACCTATTCAATTAGAACTTGGAGGCAAAGATCCATTATATGTTATGGATGATGTTCAAGATATTCGTCAGGCGGCGATCAATGCGGCAGAAGGAGCTTTCTATAATAATGGTCAGAGTTGTTGTGCTGTGGAGAGAATTTATGTTCAGGAAAATATATATGATGAATTTGTAGATGCTTTTGTAGAGGAGGTTAAAAGTTATAAAGTGGGGGACCCTCAGGATAGGGAAACCTTTATAGGTCCATTAACACGAAAGGAGCAATTAACAGTGTTGGAAAAGCAAGTGGTTGATGCATTACATAAAGGAGCAAACCTACTGTTGGGAGGAAATCAACCTGAAGGTGAAGGTTATTACTTTTTACCGACCATATTTAAAAATACAAATCATGATATGTTGATAATGAAAGAAGAATCTTTTGGTCCTGTGATTGGCATACAAAAAGTATCTTCAGATGAAGAAGCCGTTGAACTCATGTCTGATACTAATTATGGATTAACTGCTGCAGTTTTTTCTACGAGTAAGGAAAGAGCAGATAATATCCTATCACAGATGAATACAGGAACTGTATATTGGAATTGCTGTGATCGGGTAAGTCCTAATGTTCCTTGGTCAGGAAGAAAAAATTCAGGACTTGGGTCAACTTTATCTTCACAAGGAATACGTACCTTTACACAACCTAAAGCTTATCAGTGGAGAAACCCCACATGATTTGAAAAATAGATAACTCATTATAAAATTATGTCATCAACAATTATCAACTTTAATAATCGAAGTGGCGAAAGCATCACTGCGGGTTTATCGTTGCCTGCAGATGAAAGACCAAAAGCATATGCAATTTTTGCGCATTGTTTTAATTTAATATCACATACAGCGGCTGTAAATAGTACAGTTAGAGCATTAAACCAAAAGGGAATTGCTGTATTCACCTTAGATTTTACAGGAGCAGATACTGATTTTCAATACCATGCTGCCTTAGAAGATTTATTAGACGCTGCAGAGTATTTAGAGAAGAATTATAGATCACCTCAAATGATTATTGGTCATTCATTAGCAGGTTTGGCTAGTATATTAGTGGCTAATAGAATTGCGAGTATTGAGGCTGTAGTGACTATTAGTGCTATTGCAAAAGCAAAAAGCATTACAAAATTAGTAGAGAGAAAGAGAAAAGGTTTAGCTGAGGTTACTTTGGGTGAAAATACTTTTGGAGTAAAAGAATCACTGATTGATCAATTAACATTCGCCAGTGTGAAGGAGGCAATTCATAAAATGAAACTTCCGATATTGGTATTTCATTCCCCTCAAGATAATATCGTTGATATTAATAATGCAGAGAAAATTTATAAGCTATCTTTTCACCCTAAGAGTTTTATTTCTTTAGATGGGGCTGATCACTTTCTTACCAATGTAGATAATGCTTATTATACAGGGGACATGATTGGTTCTTGGTCGGCAAGGTATGTGGAAATGGTGAAGGAAAACCCTTTAGTAACCCAACATCAAACGGCAGTGCGTATTGGTACAACAAAATACGTTACAGAAGTAAAAGCGGGTATACATCATCAAATTGCTGATGAACCTATTGAAGATGGAGGAAAAGACTTAGGTCCGAATCCATATCAATTTTTATTGGCAGGTCTAGGAGCATGTACTGCAATGACTTTACGTATGTATGCGAATCATAAGAAGTGGCCATTGGAAGAAGTGACTGTTCATTTAAATCATGAAAATGAATATTTGAAAGATGCGAATGAAATGAATAAAAGAACTGCTAAGCTGGATAAATTAGAAAGAGCAATTCAGGTGAAAGGGGACCTTACTGACCAACAAAGAGAAAGATTACTAGAAATTGCTAATAAGTGCCCTGTACATAGAACATTAGAAAATAATCCAATCATAACTACCAAATGGGTAGAAGAGTAAAGCAAAAGCTCCAATAATACTTTACAAATTATTGGAGCTTTTTTTATAAATTATTTTTTGTGCTAGGTCCTCCACCAATTTGAAATACAAACTGAATATATGGACTAAAGTAGTTGATTGGAGTTGATACTATGTGATCTTCAAAACCATCATCTAATAGACTTTGCCAGTAGTCATCCCAACCTTGTGTCGGATCTGTTTTATTTCCTATGTTTTGGTTATTTAGGTAGTTCATTTGTGATGAACCATTGAAGTTGCATCCTAGGTTAATAGAACACTTAGTATTCAATGAGACAGCTGCTCCAATTCCTATGGCATATCCTAAGCCATTGTCTTGATTGGTAATAACGTCCTTATGTGGAGGAATATCTACTAGATTAAATCTGAAATCACTTATATTTTCAATTCTTCTCCACCCCACTTTAAGGTCCAAATAGGGACGAATAAAAGAAGCCTTGAAAGGAGAAATTCTTGTAATCGCAGATATATTTAAAGAGTTGGAAGAAGACGAATGTTCGAAATGATTTTGTTGATCAACTTGTTGTTGTCTGTCGATAACAGCGTAGTTGATATCAATACCAATTAGAATAGGTGAGTTTTGCACTTGCTGCATAAAGTATGCTCCTAGTCCCCATTGGAAATTTTGTGATGTATAATTTGAGAATTGCCCAGTGCTTGAAACACCCATGGTAGAAATGCCCACTAAACTTTGAGCGTGTGTGGACTTTGAATAAAGGCAAGTTAGCAGTACTAGTATAAAATAAAATCTTTTCAAGGTGATAATAAAAATAGGTGTTCTTTATTAATACCATTACAAAGTTAATTATGGGTAAGTTTATAAAACAGAAAGAATCTTAATTTCACTGTAATGGTTCACCTAAAAATACAAAACTCCTACCAATTTCAAATGGTAGGAGTTTTTTAGTCTTATAATTTTACAACTACTTCGTTGATATCTTTTCTTACTTTCGCAAGATGTTGGTAGGCATCGTCCTCAGCTCTATAACCGATTGGAAGAATAACTGTTGATTTTAAGCCATGCTTATCTAAGCCTAAAACTTCATCAAACTTCTCAGGAACAAATCCTTCCATAGGCGTAGAATCTACTCCTAATTGTGCACAAGCAGCAAGTAAGTTTCCTAAAACAATATAAGCTTGCTTACTTACCCAAACATCTTTAGCCTCTGCAGGAAGAGTATTTACCGTATTTAGCATCATACCTTTGTAATCTGCTAAAGCTTCTTCTGGTAATTCTCTTGTAGTGGCTACATTTTTTACAAAAGCTTCAACGTCTTCTGCAGTTAAGTCAGCATCTCTAGCAATAACAATTAGGTGAGAAGCATCTGCTACTTGTTGTTGTCCCCAAGCATGCTCTACTAACTTTTGTCTAAGTTCTGGAGTTTCTACTAATACTAATTTCCAAGGTTGTAAACCATATGATGAAGCAGATAGGTTACCAGCTTCTAAGATAGTATTTACTGTAGCTTGATTGATTTTTTTTGATGCATCAAATTTCTTTGTTGCATATCTCCAATTTAGTGATTCAATTAAGTTCATTTTGAGTTAAATATATGTTTAAACAAATAATGTTGTAATGATAATTAAAAGTTTTGTGATCTTCAAGAAAAAATGGATTCTATCAGAACAATTTTCCAATTATTTCAGCAAATAATATTCCCCAATAATTAGCAACAGCATAACCTAAAGTTCCTGCTGTCATTCCTGATAAAATTACCTTTTTATTTTTTAATGAATTAGCGATTGGTCCAACAAAAGCAGGTCCATATAAACATGCTGTGGAAGTAATAATAAAAGTGTCAGTATCTATTTTGAAGATTTTTGCTAGAATTAGATGAATGATAATTCCTGTAAACATCACTACACCGGTGAAACCAATATATAGTGATCCACTATTTAATAATTCTTGGAAATTGGAAAGGCTACCCAATCCAATACAAAAGAGTAGAACAAAATATTCCCCAACTAAAAAACTTCCTCTTATATTTCTAATTTTTTGATTGAAAGAAACAGCTAAACTCACGGTAGTTACACCAAGAATGATAAATATTTCATCCATTTTATCGAATAGCAAAATAGAAATACCAACACATACGCCTAATATGAGGAGTGTCACCCCTATACTATAGGCAATACTTTTTGGATTGGGGCCTTTTAATGCCTCCACCTTTTCAAGATCATCACTTTCTTTACTTTCTGAAAAAGGAGGTAATATAAACCCAAATACTTTTTGAGCGATGGATAACAAGAATAGCATCCATAGCCCTCCAAGAACCATATCGGCAGTATTCATTAATATAAATGACTCATCATTAGCTTGTAAGGCTAGGCCTATAGCTGACATATTGGGTGTGCCTCCAATATATAATCCAATAGACATACCTGCTAGCTTATTGATTTCATCTAATTGATTATTGAATAAAGTATAGGCAACTGTTGCCCCTATTGTAATAGCGATAAGACATAACACAAATGAAAGTATAGTTTTTCTAGCTTCTACGGCCCATTTTTTTATATCTGATGATATTAATAAAAGACCTATTGATAAAGGCACTGCTGCTTCAACAAGTGATTTTGAAACTTGGGTATCAATTTCTATAAAAGAATTACCCATGATAATACCTGTTGCATAAGCAAGAATAACAGTACCAATTTTTTCAATCCAGGTAAATTTTCTAGCTCCAATAGTTAAGAAAATAGGAGCGATTAGCATAACTAATGCTTGTATCATAGCTGTTAATTAATTTAGCGAAGACCAAAGGTAATAAATATTAGGAGGTGTTAAAACGAAAAAAAGTCACCTCAAGGAGGTAACTTTTTAAGATGATAAATGTGATATATTTTGATTACTTTCTAATAACTCTAAAGATTTTTTCTTGATCCTTAGTGTTAACTTTTATAAGAAAGAGTCCACTAGTTAAGTTTTGGGTGTCGATACTTAGTGTGTAATTTCCGCTATTTGTATATTCGTTAACTTTGTGTTCTAAAATATTTCCTTGTACATCATATACATAGAAATCGATAAAGTCATTCTCTTGAAGTGTAACATCGAATTTCAAATCATGATGGAAAGGGTTCGGATAAGCATTACCGATATTACTGGTAAGTTGTGAGGCTAATCCTTTTTTAACCAACTTTCTTGAATTTGAAGCACCAAAGAAAGAATCATACGATGCCGCATATTCATAAGCTGTTGTTTTATCCCAGTTGATTGACCATGTCATCATTCCTCTTAACTCTGGGTAACCTTCACTTTTTACTAAGGTATAATCGCCTCCAAATGAAACACCATTGACCAAATAGTTTAGTGCTTTTTGAACTTCAGCTGGTGCAGTATAACCTCCAGCAGGAGCAGCAGGCTTATTGGCAGGTAGACCAATGGCAACTTGGTCTTCTCTAAAGGCAGGGAAGAAACCAGCTACACTTTTCGTTTCAAATCCTTGTAAAAGCATTTCTGTCATTGCGACAATAAAGTCAGCTGAACCTTGAGTGTAGGCTTTTCCATCTAAAGCACCTAGAGAACCTGTGTTATAAAGCTGCACATGAACATAATCTAATTGATCTCTTAGTGTATGTAATATCGGCAAATAACCACCCCAAGAACCACCATATGCAGTCTGACCTCCTTGAACATAAGCTGTTTCTGGTGCAGATGTTAGTAAGAATGAAGGGCCAAAGTGTGCTTTTATCGCTTGCATGCCTTCAATGAAATTGAGTACTCTTGGAGTAGTTGGGTTTCTAAAGTCATTGTCACCTGCATCTAATGTAAGTGATGAACCTTCTAAGTCAATATCCACTCCATCGAAACCGTAAGTTTCACAAAGACCAATCATAGATGTCACAAACTTCTGTTGTTCTTCTTCATTATCTAAATGAACAACTCCATTTGCTCCTCCAAGAGATAGTAATACCTTCTTGCCTAAGCTTTGTAGGTATTGTACGTCTTGTTTAAACTCCGCTCTTGAAACATCACTTGGTTCATTTTGGAAGTTATTGATATCAATTGGGTCAAAGATCATAGTGTTGTCAATATCTCTAATCTTTGGTTCTGCAAATGCAATACAAATCACATTGTAACGATCATCGACATCTTTTAATCGGATATAAGGTACACTCGCTAAATCCCAGTTGTGCCAGTATCCAACTAATACTTTATCTGTAAACGCTAAGTTCTCTTGGATTGTAATAGAAGAACTAACACTTGTTGTAAGATTTTCATTATCTGTTACAGTAATCGAAATGGTGTAATTTCCGAAACCAGAAGGTGTCCATGATGCAGTTGAAGTAGTAAAAGTTTGACCATCTACTTCAATTAAGTAACCGGTAATTGATCCATCAATATCAGAAGCATTTACTTCAATATTCACAGGACTTAATGACGTCTGTTTTATGATACTACCATCAGCAGGACTGAATGATGTAATTACAGGGTTTTGTGGTCCTGTTGGTTCTTCAACAGTTAAAGTAAAGCTATTGCTTGATGATTTTTTTCCATCATTTGCATTTACTGTAACATTATAACTTCCATATGTAGCTGGAGTCCATTCTGCAGTGAAATTAGCGTTGTTTTGTACAGTTGCTAATGTCTTACCATCAATTTCGAATGTAGCAGAGATAGGATCATTTTCGTTGTCAATAATACTAGCCGTTAGCTGAACAGGAATTAGACCTATGCTAGATTGGTTACTAACAGATATAACTGGCGCTTCATTAGTATCAACACATGGACCTAAAGGTTTCCAGAAATGATCCGCTTCACCAGGTGTTACATTATAAAGGTTATCATATAATGCTTCATATAAATCTCCATTATAAACCACTACATCTCCGATACTGTATACTGTTGGATAAGGAGCATATTCATTTGCACTACAGCCACTATCTACTTTTTCTTCTACTGTAACAACTATAGATGAAGTAGCTGTTAAACCATCATTGTCAGTAACAGAGGCGTTAATAGTGTAAGAACCAAAAGCAGAAGGTGTCCACTCAGCATTGGATGTAGTAAATATTTGTCCATCTACTTCAATACTTTGTGAAGCAATTGTGCCATCTACATCAGAAGCACTGATAGAGATTGAAATTGGAGAAAGTATAGTTTGTTGAATTACTTCTTGATCTGAAGGAGAATTAATACTAACTGTAGGAGCTACAGGTTGATTAGATGTGATAATTACATCAACTGAGGTCGAAGAAGTACTTCCTTTGTCATCTGTAGCAGTAGCAGTAATTGTGAATGTACCAGCACTAGAAGGAGTCCAATCTGCAGTTCCATTATTAAATGAATTTCCATCAACACTAATTGATACTGAAGCAATAGTACCATCATTATCTGAGGAAGTGGTATTGATCTGTATCGAAGAAGTTTCCTCTAATATAAATGATGCGTTGTTCGAAGGAGATGTAATTGAAATACTTGGAGCCTGATTAGCATCACAAACGCCAATCTCTTCCCAAGGTCCCCATTGTGAACCTGGTGTATCTCCTTTAGTCCACCATTTGTTACGGTATAGGACACCATTATAAACAACCTGTGTACCATTAGTTGCATACGTGGCAGTATTATCCCAAGTAGGTATACCATCACATGTTGAAATTGTAGTAGCGTTTTCGTAAGGTGTTGCCCATCCGAATGAAAAGGACATAAAAAGGCACACCGTCACTAAGAGTAAATGTCTTAATCTCATAACTAGTTTTAAGTGTTGTTTTGTAAAAAATATATGTCACGTTTGTCTGACTGAAGGTTTTACAATCAACGTACTTAAAAACTATAAATGCGAACTTTTAAGGGGTGCAATTAGTGGTACAAGACCATAAAGCAAGGGGTACAAAGTCTAAGACGAGAATAGATGGCTAGGGTACAGGGAATTGAAAATAGTAGTTTTTTGTATTCTAAAAGGTAATAGATAGGGGTACAAAGGTATATTATTATTCCATTTCAAGCTTTCTTCTCTGAATAAACATCCTCAAAGCATTTACTTTATTGTAAATCGCTTTTTTCTTCACCTCAAGCTTCTCAATACTTGTCTCTATCTCCTTACTGGAGGCGATGTTAGAATTGATTTGCTCAACTAGTGAATCAACATTATTTTTTGAATGTTGTTCTTTCATAGTTCTACAGTAATTTATTTTGACATGATGATCAATTACAAATAACGGTGGTTTATTTCAATTTGGGTATTAATAAAGGGTAATGCTTGTTAATCATAATGTAATAAAATTAAATTTGATGACGGTCATCATCAAAAAATACATTAAAATATTATTTAAGTGAAAAAGTTGATTTATTAACATTTAAATCGGTTGCGCTATGTTTGGTAATCTATGTAATCATTAGAAAATAGAATCGAATATTTTCGACTAGAAAATTTTTTCAATAAAAAAGGCTGCTCTATATTTGAATAGAACAGCCCAATATTTAAACTCTTATTTAGAGTTACTTTTTCTTTGCCCAAGAATCTTTCAATCCTACAGTTTTATTAAAGATCATGTTATCTGTTGTAGATTCTTGATCTAAAATAAAGTAACCTAAGCGTTGGAATTGGAAGTTATCTCCTGCATTATTTTCTTTTAATGAAGGCTCTACTTTACATCCTTCAATTACTTGTAAAGAATCTGGGTTTAAGAAAGTTTTGAAATCAATACTTTCTTTAGTTTCAGGGTCCTTACGAGCATCAGGAGCTTCATCAGAGAATAAACGATCATAGAGGTTTACTTTCGCATCAATGGCATGCTCAGCTGATACCCAGTGCAAAGTACCTTTTACTTTACGTTTCGATTCTTCTGTGCCACTTCCAGATCTTGATAGAGGGTCATATGTACAGTGAATTTCTGTAATATTCCCATCCGCATCTTTTACGCAGCTTTCTCCTTTAATGATATAAGCATTCTTTAAACGTACTTCTTTACCTAAAGTAAGTCTGAAGAATTTACGATTAGCAGATTCTTTAAAGTCTTCTCTCTCGATGTAAAGTTCTTTAGAGAATGGTAACTGACGAGAACCTGAATTTTCATCTTCAGGATTATTCTCAGCCTCTAGCCATTCTGTTTTCCCTTCTTCGTAATTATCAATTACAAGTTTAATCGGGTCTAAAACAGCCATTACTCTTGGAGCAGTCTTGTTAAGGTCTTCACGAACAGCAAATTCAAGCAATGACACATCAATGACATTATCACGCTTAGTAATACCTACTGTTTCAGCAAAGTTTCTGATAGAAGCAGGTGTATAACCTCTTCTTCTTAAACCAGAAATTGTTGGCATCCTTGGATCGTCCCATCCATTAACTACACCTTCTTCAACTAATTGTAATAGTTTACGCTTAGACATTACAGTGTAGTTCAAGTTTAATCTTGAAAATTCTGTTTGTTCTGGACGAATACGATCAGAAGTGGCAATTTGATCTAAGAACC
Organism: Flammeovirga agarivorans; assembly: GCF_012641475.1. NCBI lineage: Bacteria > Pseudomonadati > Bacteroidota > Cytophagia > Cytophagales > Flammeovirgaceae > Flammeovirga > Flammeovirga agarivorans. The sequence goes on from NZ_JABAIL010000001.1 coordinate 1,099,610, forward strand.
AATTATAAAGAGGTCTGTGAACTTCAAACTCTGTAGTACATAAAGAGTTTGTAATACCTTCAATATAATCAGATTGACCATGAGCCCAATCGTACATAGGATAGATACACCATTTATCTCCTGTTCTGTGGTGAGCTTTTTTGATGATTCTATATAAGAATGGGTCACGTAGGTGCATGTTGGAATTGGCCATGTCGATTTTTGCTCTAAGTACTCTTGAGCCTTCCTCAAATTTGCCTTCCTTCATACCTTCGAACAACTCCAAGTTTTCTTCTACAGAACGATCTCTAAATGGAGAGTTTGTACCAGGAGTAGTAGGAGTACCTTTTTGCGAGGCAATTACATCAGCAGTTTGATCATCAACATAAGCTTTACCATCCTTGATAAGTTGGATTGCCCAATCGTATAATTGATCAAAGTAATCGGATGTGAACTTAGGCTCACCTGCCCATTCATAGCCTAACCATTCAATATCTTTCTTAATTGCATCAACATATTCTTGGTCTTCTTTTGTTGGGTTGGTATCATCAAAACGTAAGTTTGTACCAGCACCTTCAAAATCTTTTGAAAGACCAAAGTTTAAACAAATAGACTTGGCATGACCAATATGAAGATAGCCATTTGGTTCAGGTGGAAAACGGAATAATAATTTCCCTCCATTTTTACCTGATTTTAACTCATCAGTGATTTTCTCACGGATAAAGTCTAATCTTTTCTCTGATTTATTTTCTTCCATCACTACAATGAAATTAAAGATCACAATTAAGATAACTTGATACTACCTTAATTAGTGATATGTAATTAATTATTTTCTTTTAATTTGTTGATTGCTTCAACAGCAATTTTAATGCGGTTGGCCACTTCTTTTGGACCAAGAATCTCTTGCATAATCATTAGATCAGGACCTCCGCCTTTTCCAGATAATGCAACACGAAGAGCAGGCATTACTTTACCAAGCGGCATTTCGTGTTTCTCTAAGATTCCCATAAATGCATCTTTTGCTTCATCAGCAGTAAATGCATCTTTGCTTTCTAAGCTTTCTGCATAATCAAGAAGTACGCTTACACCCTCAGGTTTCCACTTTTTCTTGACAGTTTTAGCATCATATTCTGTTGGTATTTCGTAGAAGAAACGACCATCTCTCCAAATCTCATGAGGGAATGTAACACGCTCTTTTAATTGATTCGCAACTAAAGCTGCTTTCTCAGGAGTAGACTCAACACCGTCAGCTTTCATATCAGCTAATAAGTAAGACGCTAATTCTTCATCTGATTTTTCTTTAAGGTACTGTTGGTTATACCATTTTGCCTTATCGATATCAAAACGAGTACCTGCTTTTGTTACTCTTTCCATTGTGAACTCATCAATAAGTTCTTGCATGCTGAAGAATTCTCTTTCATCACCAGGGTTCCAGCCTAAGAAAGCTAAGAAGTTGATGAAAGCATCATTTAAGTAACCATCTTGTTTAAAGCCTCTTGAAATTTCGCCAGAGGCAGGGTCTTTCCATTCTAATGGGAATACTGCAAAGCCCATTTTATCACCATCACGTTTACTTAGTTTACCATTACCATCAGGTTTTAATAATAAAGGTAAGTGAGCAAAGCGAGGCATAGTATCTTCCCAACCTAAATATCTATAAAGCAAAACATGTAAAGGTGCAGAAGGTAACCACTCTTCACCTCTAATAACATGTGTAATACCCATTAAATGATCATCAACAACATTTGCCAAGTGATATGTTGGCATGCCGTCAGATTTCATTAAGATTTTATCATCGATTGTATGAGAATGTACCATTACCCAACCACGAACCATATCGTTTAAGCGGATTTCTTCTTTACGAGGAACCTTTAAACGAATAACATAAGGATCGCCATTTTCGATACGTTGTTTTACCTCATCAGCACTTAGTGTTAATGAGTTGGTCATTTGCATACGCGTCATAGAGTTATACTGTGGTGTATTTACTCTTGCTTGCTTTAAGCGTTCGCGCATTGCTTCTAACTCTTCTGGAGTATCAAATGCATAATAAGCAAGGTCGTTTTGTACTAATTTCTCAGCGTATTCCTTGTAAGTTTCTTTACGCTCAGACTGTCGATAAGGTCCACATTCTCCAGGTTTCCAAGGAGCCTCATCGGCAATAATACCTGCCCACTCTAAGCTTTCCTTAATATAATTTTCAGCACCTTCCACAAAACGAGTCTGGTCTGTATCTTCGATACGTACTAAGAAATCGCCACCATTGTGTTTAGCGAATAAATAATTAAATAAGGCTGTACGGACACCTCCAATATGAAGAGGTCCGGTTGGGCTCGGAGCAAAACGTACTCTTACTTTATTTTCCATTTTATATGTGTAAAAATTTTTATTTTTCTTAGTCTGCAAACTTAATCAAATCATTCAATAAAAGTTTATGATAATACTGCGAACTTTTAAGAATATGGACGGATTTAAGATCATTATAGAATCTTTTTATTTCCTGTAGGATGAAATCATTGGAAATTGTATATTTAATTTCCCTTTTATCCGTTATCCTAATCAACTATTTATTCACAGTCAGCTATCGACAGTGATAAGGAATCAAACGTAATTTTAATAACCACAAACAATTATTCTCTGATTTATTTATATGGGACATATTTTCGACCGACTTGTTTCAGAAGTGAAAGCTTTGCAGCAATCTTCTGCCCAATTTCATATTGAAGACTCATTTACTAGTATAGCCAACTTCTTGATGAACGATGTTGTTTTAAGAGCAGGAATAAACAATTATAGATTAGTAGAAATAGAGTTTTATTATTTCAGTGATCAACATCAAGATCCTTATGTACACAAACACGAAGCGCAAAAAACTTTAGGTAGGTGGTACATACATGGAGCTGGTCTTGATATTACTTTTGGTACTATGGACTTCTATGGAGGAATCTTAATTCGAGGAGTACAAAGAAGAGGAGATAAGCAATTTATTAGTGGTCCACTGAATGTTGCCTCAGAAGTGATTCATCATTTAGGAGGAGTAGAAGATCAAGAGATTCATTTCGGTTTAAAAGAATATGATTTACCTCAAGAGCAAATCGCATCGTCAAGGCGAGTGGGGTTAAATCCAAGAAAAAATGATGGAGAGCTGTATGTCAATCGCCCTTATAGATATATTAGTTGTATAAGTTCTAAACATCCATTTAAGCAGAAAAAACAAGTAGCCTTAGATCTAAATGGAAATATGCCAAAAGAAGAAGTGAATAAGATCTTTGGGTATAAAATCGTTTAGTAGGTAGGTAAGTATCATTATAAAAGAAAAAAGATGACCCTTTTGAGAGTCATCTTTTTTATGAGGTGAATATCGATTAATTAGCATCATATGCCCACTTAAGATAGATAGCTCCCCAAGTGAAACCACCACCAAAAGCAGCCAATACTAAATTGTCTCCTTTCTTAAATTTTTTCTCGAAATCCCAAAGGCATAAAGGAATAGTAGCACCCGTTGTGTTTCCATATTTCTCAATATTGATACAAACTTTGTCACTTTCCACACCCATTCTTTTGGCTGTAGCATCGATGATACGTAAGTTGGCTTGATGCGGTACCAAGTAGGCCACATCTTCGGCGGTTAAGCTATTACGCTCCATAATACTTGCAGCTGCAGAAGACATGTTAGTCACAGCATGCTTAAAAACGGACTTGCCATCTTGATGGAAATAATGTCCTTCTTCAGTCACCACTTCTTTAGTGAATGGGTATGCTGACCCTCTTTTCACATGTAGTAGCTCTTTTCCGGACCCATCAGAATGCATTACTGTGTCAATAACTCCAAATTCCTCGCTAGGTTCAATCAATACTGCAGCGGCACCATCACCAAAAAGAATACAAGAATTTCTATCCTTATAATCAATCACTGACGACATTTTATCAGCACCAACAACTACGATTTTTTTATAGTTGCCTGATTTGATAAAGTTAGATGCCATTTCTAGAGCATAAATAAAACCCGAACAAGCTGCTGAAATATCAAAGCTCATCGCTTTGCTTCCGATTGCATCACATACCAAATTCGCTGTAGAGATAAATCCCATATCAGGTGTCGAAGTGGCACAAATGACTAAATCGATTTCAGAACCACTAATTCCAGCTTTCTCTAAAAGAGAGTTAACGGCGTTAGTTGCTAATGTTGAAGTTCCTTTAGTCTGGTCTTTTAAGATACGTCTTTCTTTGATACCGGTGCGGGTCGTAATCCATTCGTCACTTGTTTCCACTAATTTTTCCAAATCGTGGTTTGTCAGTTTGTCTTCAGGTACCCATCCGGCAACAGCTGTTATTGCAGCGTATATAGGACTCATATCTTGGTAACTTTTATGATAATTGTGTGTAAATACTTGGTGTAATTGAGTAATACGTAAAGCAATACCCTATTAATTCGGTACAAAACAAATAAAATTATCTGATTAACAAAAATCTAGATTTATTTAGGGAGATAAATTTAGAAATTATAATTAATAGGGGGCTTTTTTGCCATTAATAAAAAAGGTACAAAGTAGAATATTCTAAATTGTACCTTTTGAAGAATTATTAAAAACAATGTAAACTACGCCTTTGGAAGGTCAAAGTTGATAGGATCTTCCACTTTTGTTTTTAATAATGCGATGTCTAATACTTCTTTTGCATCTTTAACAAAATGAAGCTTAAGACCTTCTGTATATTTTGAAGGGATGTCTTTAACATCTCTTTCGTTTCTTTCAGAGAAAATAATCTCCTTAATACCAGCTCGTTTTGCTGCTAATAATTTTTCTTTGATACCACCAACAGGAAGAACTTTACCTCTTAAAGTGATCTCCCCAGTCATTGCAATCTTTGCTTTCACTTTTCTTTGTGTGAAAATTGAAACCATTGAAGTTAGCATTGTAATACCTGCAGAAGGGCCATCTTTTGGTACAGCACCGGCAGGAACGTGGATGTGTAAATCGTAATTTTCGAAGATTCTGTAGTCGATACCAAACTTATCAGCATGTGCTTTTAACCATGAGAAAGCAGTAGTAGCCGACTCCTTCATAACATCGCCAAGTTGACCAGAAAGTGTTAATCTTCCTTTTCCACGGTTAAGTGAACTTTCAATAAATAGAATTTCACCACCTACTTGTGTCCATGCTAAACCGGTAACAACACCAGCGTATTCATTATCAGAATAAGTTTCTCTTTCAAATACAGGAGCACCTAAAAACTCAATAATTTGATCAGGACCAATACTCTTTTGGTACTCTTCTTCTAAAGCTACAGACTTTGCAACTTTACGAACGACAGAACCGATAGTTCTTTCAAGTCCACGTACACCAGATTCTCTAGTGTAATTCTCAATTAAGAACTTAAGCCCTTTAGCAGAAAACGTGAAATCTTTCGCTTTTAAACCATGCTCAGTTCTTTGCTTAGGAATTAAATGCTTTTTAGCAATTTCTTCTTTTTCTTCAAAAGTATAACCAGTAATCTCAATGATTTCCATACGGTCTCGTAAAGCGGGTTGTATGGTATCTAATGAGTTGGCTGTTGCGATAAACAATACTTTAGAAAGGTCATATTCCACTTCTAAATAGTTATCTACAAACGTACTGTTTTGCTCTGGGTCTAGTACTTCCAAGAATGCAGAAGAAGGGTCCCCTCTAAAGTCGCTACCAATCTTATCAATTTCATCCAAAATAAATACAGGGTTTGATACTCCTGCTTTTTTAATACTTTGAAGAATTTTACCAGGCATAGCACCTACATAAGTTTTTCTGTGACCTCTGATCTCAGTTTCATCATGTAAACCACCTAATGAAATACGGTTGTATTCTCTACCCAATGATTTGGCAATTGACTTACCTAATGAAGTTTTACCAACACCCGGAGGGCCATATAAACATAAGATAGGACCTTTAATATCTTTCTTAAGTTTTAATACAGCTAAATATTCTAAAATACGCTCTTTTACTTTCTCAAGACCTTGGTGGTCTTTATCAAGAATTTTTTGAGCATTCTTTAAATCAAAGTGGTCTTCAGTAACTGCATCCCATGGTAAATCCAATAAGAATTCACAGTAATTCATCAATACTGCGAAATCAGCAGCGGCAGGGTTTGAACGCTGAAGTTTTGCTAATTCTTTGAAGAAATGTTCTTTGATATTTTCAGGCCATTGCTTTTTCTCAGCTTTTGCCTTCATTTCAGCGATTTCTTCATCAGGACCATCTACTCCAAGTTCAGTTTGAAGTACCTTCATTTGCTGACGCAAATAGTAGTCTCTTTGCTGTTGGTCAATGTCAAAATTGGTTTTACCCGCAATTTCGTTTTTGATCTCTAAAAGACTAATTTCTTTTTGCATCAACTTAAGTAGTTTTTCCACTTTAAGTTTACCATTTGATACTTTAAGTATCTTCATCTTTTCATTTACATCTGAATTGATGTTGGTAGCAATAAAGTTGGCTAAAAACTCAAGTCCTTGAATATTTTCTAAAGCATGTGATGCTTCTTGAGGGATATCTCTATTTAAGCTTAAGATTTGATAAGCAACATCTTTCAATGAAGACTCTAAAGCAATCTCTTCGTTCTTTTTGATCTTAGAGAAATCTTCTTCAATAACTTCAACAGTTGCTTTCATATAAGGCTCTTCAGCAGTTACCTCTTTTAAAGAGATTTTCTTTCTACTCTGAGCAATAATGGTTGAATTACCATCTGGCAATTCTAATATTTTTACAATCTGTACAAGAGTACCAAATTTGTGCATATCCTTAGCAGAAGGATCTTCTACTGAAGCATCTTTCTGAGCAATACAAGCAATGAATTTCTTATTTTCGTAAGCTTCAGTGACTAATTTGGAAGACTTTTCTCTACCGATTGTAATTGGTATTAAGACATTAGGAAACAATACCATATTGCGTAAAGGCAATACGGGTACATCAATTTCACTAATGTCATCTAAATTATATTTATCCTCTTCTCCAGAAATAACAGAGATGATGGCGTCATTATTTATATTAGATAATAGCCCTTGGGCTAATGTGTCTTTTGTTCTCATATTGAGTTTGTCTGATCTATTTTGAAATAACAAAAAGCTATTTCAGTCCATATTTAGTTACAATAATGTACCCAAATTCAGAAAACTGACATATTTTCATGAATTACTGACAAACATGACAGAATTGTGGTTTAATCTTTGTAAATACTTCTTGGATGAATTTTCGGTACGTTTTTATATTTTTTTTCAAGTATTAACGTTGTTTTTTATAGAAGAGATCATCTTTTTTCAATCTTATTCATTCTTTTTATGAATTTGATCGGAAATTTTATACTTGTTTCTTTTGAGACTGTAAAATAAACTATGAATATCATCTTCAAAAAAGAAGGCCTATATATACTATTACTCTTAACTATCATTCTTTCTGCTCCTGTTTTCGGACAAAAAAAGAAATCAAGAAAGGAAAAGAAGAAAACAGAACAAGAACAATCACAGCCTGAAAGCGGTTTAAGTCTAACGGATTTTAAACCGACTAAGATTAATAGTGTCGTAAAATTACCTGGACTTAAGTTCCCCAATATTAATAGGGTGAAATATTTCAGGGATGGTGGAATGTTGGCTCAAATCTCAAGACTTGAAAGAAATAAGCAGTGGGATGAATACAGAACAGTGCTGTATAAATATGTGACTTCTTTTGGTATTGAAAACTTCCTCCAAAAAGAGGATATGGATCTAATGTGGAGACTTGCCAATGTGTCAGAATACCTAGGAGATAGAGCTTTAGCGAAAGAAACTTACCGATTAGTACTTAGACATTATAGAGGAGACGTAACAAAAGCAATTCAGCATTATGAGGAATTAGCCCTTTTTGATAAACCCCTTTATGCCAATATAGAAGACTATTATAGATTAGTAGAAAAAAGAGCACTAATCGATACACTCACTCCTCCTGAAGATGTTCTTATCGATATGGGCCCGGAAGTGAATTCACAATTTTCGGATTATGGAATGACACTTGGAGGTGAAAATGAAAGTGAACTTCTTTTCACTAGTAACCGAAGTGGAAGAGATACATCTGCTTTTAATCAGCAGTTTAATCCAAAACATGCTAACGAAGATATTTATATCTCACATAAGACTGATTTTGATATGTGGGGTATAGCTGAACCTTTCGAAGAAATCAATACAAATTATAATGAAGGTTCTCCTTATCTATCTAAAGATGGGAATACACTTTATTTTATTCGTTGTATGACTCCTGATGGATATGGCGATTGTGATATCTATTATTCTAAAAAACAGGAAGATGGAACTTGGGGAGAAGCTGTAAATATTGGCAACAAAATTAATTCTTATGCTTGGGATTCTCACCCTTCATTATCGATAACTGAAGATACATTATACTTTGCTTCTGACCGTAAAGGCGGATTTGGTAATAGTGATATTTACTTTAGTGTGAAAGATAGTAATGGACACTGGGGGAAAGCTAGAAATATTGGTCCTTTTATAAATTCTAGGGGTAGTGAGATTAGTCCTCACCCACATGCAAAATACCCGGTGCTTTATTTCTCCTCATCAATAGGAGTAGTAAGTTTTGGTGGTTTTGATATATATAAATCATTTATTATTGATGGTGAGTTCTCAGAACCAAAAAATGTAGGTCCTTTAGTAAACGGGCCTGGTGATGAATATTATTTTGCTATCGACGCAGCCGCCAAGCAATTGTATTATGCAAAATCTCCGGTAAAAGGAAGCCCAAACTTAGACCTTCAGTCATTCCCATTACCAATGGAAGCGAAACCTAACAATACAGTAAGGTTTTCTGGTAGGGTGGTAGAACCAACAACAGGTGAAGTTTTTAAAGGGGTGGTTACTATTATCGATTTATCAGATAGAGTCGAAGTAGCACCAAAGAAAATTAGAGATGATGGGTCATTTGACTTTGAATTAGTCAATGAGAAAAAATATTTATTAGTAATTGAAGGAGATAATTTCTTCCAAATTGAGGAAATTTTCTTCGTTGAAGGTGATAAACACGTACAAATTCCTGCTATTTCAGTGAATAGCTCATTATCTTTTGCTTCAATTGATTTTGATCCAGGAAGTGCAACACTAAAACCAGAGATGGAGAACAATCTACACTTAGTGATAGAGTTTTTAGTGAAGCATATTAATTACCGATTAGTGGTAACAGGCCACACCGATTCAGATGGTAAATCTGAAGATAATTTAAAGCTATCTAAAGCAAGGGCCGAATCTATCAAAGAGTTTATCATTAATTATGGTGAGTTGGATGATAATAGAGTAATTGCTGATGGCAAGGGAGATAACGATCCTATTGTTGTTCATCCTGAAACTGAAGAAGAAAAACGACTCAATAGAAGAGTAGAATTCAAGATCTTCTTAGACGAATACCGCATTTCAGTACCGGTAAATGACTAATATAAAGTTTGATATGGTTCCTTAATTTTTTGGAAACTTGCTTCTAACAAAGCATATTTGAGGAAGGATGAAAATCTGAACATATAGACATATAATAATCATATACTAATCGACTGTTAAAATTTATGGAAAATGTAATGGCTATTTCTTCGCAAGAAGCAATGGAACTAGAGAAAAAGTATGGGGCAAACAACTATGCTCCAATTCCAGTAGTTCTATCGAAAGGCGAAGGGGTTTTTGTATGGGATATTGAAGGAAAAAGGTATTACGATTTTCTTTCTGCTTACTCTGCAGTAAACCAAGGACACGTACACCCACGTATTTTAAAAGTCATGATCGAACAAGCATCGAAATTGACACTAACTTCAAGAGCTTTTTATTCTGACCAGTTAGGTCTTGCTGAGAAAATGCTTTGCGAAACTTTCGGTTTTGAAAGAGCTATCTTGATGAATACAGGTGCAGAAGGTAACGAAACAGCTATTAAATTAGCTCGTAAGTGGGGATATGAGAAAAAGGGTATCCCAGCAAATGAGGCGATTATTGTAGGTGTAGAGAAAAACTTCCATGGAAGAACAACTACAATCATTTCAGCATCTACTGACCCTGTTGCTACAACTAACTTTGGTCCGTTTATGCCAGGATTCGAAATCGTACCTTACAATGACTTAAAAGCATTGGAAGAAGTATTGAAAAATCCTAACGTAGCAGGTTTATGGTTAGAGCCAATTCAGGGAGAAGCGGGTGTTTATGTTCCTGAAGATGGATATTTAAAAGCAGCTCAGGAGTTGTGTAAAAAACACAATGTTTTATTCATGGTGGATGAAGTTCAAACAGGTGTGGGTAGAACAGGTAAACTGTTAGCTTCAGACTATGATGAAATTACTCCAGATATGGTGATCCTTGGAAAAGCAATTTCTGGTGGTTTCTATCCAGTTTCTGCTGTACTTACATCATCAGAAGTGATGGATGTATTCAATCCAGGTGAACATGGTTCTACTTACGGTGGTAACCCTCTAGGTTGTGCAGTTATGATGGAAGCATTAACTGTGCTGAAAGAGGAGAAAATGATGGAGAACGCGTTTAGATTAGGTGAGATCTTTAGACAAAAAATGTCTGACTTATGTGAGAAGACAGATCTTTTAACAGGAGTTAGAGGTAAAGGTCTATTAAACGCTCTTCTAGTAAACGATACTGAGGAGTCTTCTACGGCTACTCAAATCTGTTATAAATTGAAAGATCATGGTTTATTAGCCAAACCAACTCATGGTAATATTATTCGTTTTGCCCCTCCTTTAGTTATTACTGAAGAGCAATTAAACGAATGTGTAGATATCATTACTGAAGTGGTTTTAAACTTTAGTAATTAGTAGAATTAAGTTCATTTTTACTTAGTTCTGAATAGAAAAAGGAGTAGTCCATTTGTTTGGGCTACTCCTTTTTATTTGTCTGATTTTTTCTTTTAGATGTTTAGTTGATTTCAATACTAAGGTTGTTGTTTCGTTGCAGCAATAACAATTTCTCTAACATTAACACCTTGTGGCTGATTGAAAGCATACCAAATTGCATTTGCAATATCTTCGGGTTTTAAAACACCTCCCATTTCTTCTTTCCAAGACTCATAGCCATCTTTAATATCTTGGTTGGTTGTGTGTGATAACAATTCAGTTTCTACAGCACCAGGGGCAATAGTAACCATTCTTACGTTGTCTAATGCCGCTTCTTCTCTTGCATTTTCTGTGATTGCATGAACACCGAATTTAGTACCACAATAAGCAGCATGGTTACCAAACGTTTTTCTACCAGCAATAGAACTTACGTTAATAATAGTTCCACTTTTTCTGGCTCTCATTTGAGGTAACACAATTTGCATCCCGTTCAATACACCCATAATGTTTACATCAAACATTGTTTTCCACTCTTGAGGGTTTTGAATAGCAATATCACCTAACAGCATAACCCCTGCATTATTTATAATGGCCTCCGCTTCTCCAAATTTACCTTCTGCTTCTCTTACTGCAGTAAGAAAGGCTTTATGATCTGTTACGTCTACTTTTTTACATAGCGTATTTGGAAGGTCTAGCGCCTCAATTTTTTCAACTCTTCGTCCGATAAGTAATAAAGGAAATCCGTTTTCAGAAAATAACTTAGCAGTTGCAGCTCCAATGCCTGAACTAGCACCAGTAATAATAACAAGTCCTTTTTTTGATGATTCCATAATGAGATCTATTAGATTTATTTATGATTATAATTTATGCTTTTTATGTGGTTGCAAAGGTATTTTCCTTGATTCTTACATCAAAATACTATTTTTGTATAGTTATTATAAGAAATAATTATGGATGAAAGATTACTTAGGTTTTTTGTAGCAGTTTATGAAGAGAAAAACCTTTCTAGAGCAGCAGAAAAGTGTTTTGTTTCTCAGCCCAATATCTCTAATGGAATTAAAACGTTAGAAGAATTATTAAATAAAGAATTATTTATCAGACACAAGAAAGGTGTAACCGTAAAGGAAGAAGGCCATTTGTTGTATCCAATTGCTAAACGTATTCTAGGGGAGTTAAATGCTTTACCCGAGATGTTCCAGAAAAGTGAATTTACCCAAAAAGTAGTGATTGGGGTAGCTGACAGTTTACCCCAGGAATTAAAGAAGCATTTTTTCAGAACAATAACCGAAGAAGTACCTAATATTGAATGGGATATTCGTCCTATGGATAGATCATGTGAAATAAACTTATTAGTGAGAGAATGGAAGTTTGAAGAACATCTCTTTTTGCCTCTTTGGAAAGAAGATTATGTACTTTGTATTCCTAATAATCATCCACTTTGTGAGAAGGAATTGATCGAAATAACAGATTTAGAAGGTGTGCCTTTTATCCATTGTCCTCCCTGTGAAGCACATCAACAAAGTCTCTCAATACTTAATGATCTAGGCGGGAAGTGGAAAACAGTAGCAAATTGTGCTACAAAAAATGATGTACTTACTTTATTGATAGCTGGTTTGGGAATTACCTTTTTGCCGGAGTCTTTTGTGAGAGAATGGGATGGATTTCAAATCAAATCGTATAATGGTCCTATGTCTTATCGAGAGGTTGGCTTATCTTATCCAAAAGATAGTCTTAGTAACCCGGCAATAGCCTCAATAGTAAGTATTTTCTCTAATCAGGATGGACTCTAATCACTAGATTGTTTTCTTTTTTGAAATAGCGAAACTAATGAAACAAAAGCCCATACCCCTTCTAATACAATAAATGGGATGTAATTCATGAGTACGGAAGCAGTACATGCTAAAGATGCACCAAAGAAATTAAGGAGCTTAAAAGTAAGACTATCCTTGTCTAAAGTTCCTGTAATATTAAGAACATAGGCCAGTAAGATTTGAAAAACACCTATTGATCCTATCCAGTCTGTTAAATTCATATTAAATAGTTTTTGGTCTGTTAAAGTTGATTAGTAAGTTAATCAAAATGTATAAAAAAACGTTCTCTAATTACTTCTTATAAATTAGAGAACGTTTCGATTGTAGGTATACCTGATATTACAATACTTCGTTGCCTTCTTCGTCTACAGGATAAGGGATGTAAACAAAGTTGACAAATTCATCATCAATAACGAATAAGCAACAAAACTCTTCAGGATTTTTATATGACTTTTTGAATTCTTCGTATTTTTCTACTAGGATCAATTCTTTTTGTAAAAATTCTTCAGCATAAGAAACACCATAGTTCCATTCTAAGAACTCTTTTTGTTGAGGACCAACAATATGTTGCCCAACTTGTAATGCTTCTTTAGAAACAGGGAATATCGGGTATTTAGAGAAGTTTCGTTTTCTCACTTGATAAGAAGCTTCTTTTAATACTGAATACACTTTAATAAAATCTTTAGTGATAGTACCTAAGTATTTTCCTTGACTATTTAATTCCGGAGTATTTTGCATAATAATCTTAATATTTAATACAAAGGTCTAAATCTCATAACAGATTACAAAGTCTTATTAATGAATCTTACCAAATTGAAAATATAAAAGGCCGTCTTTTTCGGACGGCCTAATATAATCGTTTGTTGAAAGCTAGTTAGTCTAGTTTAATTATAGTGTTTTTTTCGGAAGAATAGTAGTAGGTGAAACTGTAATCACTCTACTCTTATTACCATATTTATCGAAAGCTGCGAACTGCATAGGTTTGTCTAACTTGACTGCATGTGTATATTCTGGTGAATTCTCATCTAAAGATTCTTCAGAAGAAGCATAGCGAATGGTTAATCCAGGGTAAGCAATATTAGCTTCCACTTCGCCCTTGTTTACTTGAAGCCCTACAGGAGGAATTCTATAATTTCTGCCCCAAGATGCTAATCTATTCATGTCTCGTTGACCAATAGTATTGGCGAAAACATTCCACTTTGCATCTAGGTTTTTCTCAATTACTTTTCCAGTTTCATTTCCTTTTACAACTGAAGGAACCCAAGCTCTATGTGCCAATGCAATTAGTTTAGGATAGATCATGTATTCTAATCTATCGCTAGATTTTAGTGTTTCAGACCACATTGCACCTTGAATACCTTTTATATGTGAAAGCCCTTTCTTTGTAAGCTTCTCTTTATCTTTTAATTCTTCAACAGTTACTTTTCCACCTGTTCTTAATTTATGATCAATTGAGAAGAAGTGAGTAGGCAAATAATTGAAGACATTTCTTGTATCGTTATAATCACCCCAGTAGAACCCTGGCTCGTCCACTTCCTTAGTGTATGCCATGTCTAAGTATAAACTTGATACTGATGTTAGAATCACATCGTAACCTTCATTGGCTCTTTTGTAACCGAAATCTTCCGTTCCTGTTCCCCAAGAGTTGTCCCAAGCATTAAGTGTTAAGTTGTTTGGAGACATCCCTTCAGCATGGTGAAGAATATCATCCCAAAGTTGAAGTTTTACATTATTCTTCTTCGCTAAGTTGGCTACTCTAACAGCATAATATCCTTTTAGAGCCTCAATATCTTTTAGCTTGTTTTCTTTCATAAATTCAGCACAAAGTGGTGATTTTTCCCAAACACCATGCGCTACTTCATCACCACCAAAGTGAATAGTTTGTAAAGGAACACCAGCCTTTTTATATAACTTTTGGAACTCTAGTACTAAAGCATCCATAAAGTTGTAAGAAGATTCCTGACAAGGACAAATAGTGTTATCATCAAATCCTTGAACTGAAGAATATTCTGATTTGTCATTAGGATCATTCAATAAGAATTCATTAGCCTCAGCATTTGATTTGCCTTCTTTCTTAAGTTTTTCAGCTCTGTAAGCCATTGCGTTGATAGCAATTCTAGCATGACCAGGCATATCTACTTCAGGAATAACTTCAATATTTCTAGCCTGAGCGTATTGAAGTATTTCGATATAATCTTGAGTTGTATAATAACCGTTTGAAACACCTTCTGTTCCTTTTGGACCAGATCCATAAGATGGAATAGTAGCATATGGTGAGTCTGGATGCTTTCTTGATGATCCAATCTCTATTAACTCAGGAAATCTCTCTAATTCAATTCTCCAACCTTCATCGTCTGTGATATGGAAGTGTAATGTATTCATCTTATAGAATCCCATTATATCCAATAAATGAAGGATAGTTTCTTTTGTTTGGAAATTTCTTGCAACATCAATCATGAAACCTCTATACCCAAAACGTGGAGCATCTTGAATTCTAGTCTCAGTAACGATTGATGATTCACCTTTTACAGGGAAAAGTGCTCTTAACGATTGGATACCGTAAACAATACCTTTTGAAGAGCCAAGAATTTGAACACCATTCTTAGAAATATTTAAAGTATATGCTTCATCACTGTTAGAGAAGCTTGCTTTTTTATTACTAAGAACTATTGAAGTAGCTGTACCAGTTGCTTTTTCAACAACTTTTAAATCTTTGTTGAAAGCTTCTTTATAGTATGCTTTTAATAATTGAGCTTGCTTTTGTGTAGATGCATCAGCAACAATTTCAGTGAATTGTGCTAAATCTACTTTGCCTTTCCCATCACTAACTTTTAATGGAGTAGGGATGATTTTACTTTTTGTATTTAGAGCAACCTTAGTTAATTGTTTGTTTTTATCATATCTGATGAATTCATTTTCAATTTCGTAAGTATCATCATCAGACATTTTTGCCATTTCTGGAGTCATTAGACCGTAAGAAACAGATGGCTCATAAAATTCTTTTTTTCCTTCTTTATCAAAAATAAAGTAGAAACCATTCGCTTGGTCTGAGTATTTGATTACTGGACTATTGGTATATAGATCTAATACAAGGCTATCTCCTTTAGTAAGGCCTTGGAATTTATCTGAAGGTGTGATCTCAAAGAAATCACCGTTAATTCTTTTAATGATTACCTCGTCGCCAATGGCATTGATGTTAACTTGCGTACATGGCTTGTTATTGAAATAAAGTGCCCAGCCTTTTTTGTTAAGGTCTATCCCCCCTATGTTTTTGATTGTCAATGTTGCCAAAGACTCATGTTGCTCATTTGCTTCGTTAGCTTTTTGTTGCCAGTGAATGGCAATGTCCTTTTTGGTACTGTCTTTTGAACCCATGCAAGATGCAAGTCCAATAAGAAGTAGAGGTAGATATGTAAATAATTTGTTCATAATATATATGTAGATCGAATCTTAGTCGAGTTTAATTATATCGATATACATGCAATCTACTTTTTGATAAGTGTATAATGAAAACTTTTAGCTGAGAGACATATTTTTCCGGCTAAACGACATCAATATTCTGTTTAGTGTCGAAAATGCACTATATACTTAAAAGGTCTATTGGTTTTGAAAAGTTCAACCCGTTTTAGTTTATTAAGATGGTCTTAGTTTTCTCAGTAAAATTTAATTCATGTACCAAAATTAAAGGTTTATGGAATGCGTTTTATTGAGGTTTATCATCTAAAAGGTAGTTTAACAAATATATAGTATACCTTACTGGGAAGATGATAAATATAAATAACAGGGTGAAAATGGCGTAAAAGGTTGAGTTCTTTACGGAATGATTATCCTGTAAATCATCATGTAGATCTATCAAACCTGAATGCCGCATAAAGCTATATTGTTGTATTATTTCTTCATCATTAATCAATTCTTCATTTGTAGAAAATTTTGCATTGGTTACATTTTTTGGTTTTTCGGTGGAGAAATAGCCTTTTTCAAAAGGTATCAAACCTATGAGCAAGAACATTATAGTAAGTGTGATATACTGTAGCTCTCGAAATATAAAGTTATTCATTGTATAAGCTTTTGTTAGTTATTACATCACGTTATTGTATTGTTATTATTTAAAACGGAGTCACAACAATTAGGTTGGAAGGATCGACAATGAATTAATATATTTTGGCCTTTTATAAAGCAATTTTAAAAAGACACATTGTTAAAGATTAATTTTAACAAAAAAAGCCCTTCCAATCTGGAAGGGCTTCATTTATTGATGCTAAACTATTAATTAGTTCAGTTTCATGTCTTCAATAATCTTCGCTACTTTTTCTTCTAAGGCAGCATCTGCAGAATCAAACTCATCCGCTGATGCAATAGAAGTGTTTACACTAAAGTAGAACTTGATTTTAGGTTCTGTACCAGAAGGTCTAGCAGAAATCTTGGTTCCGTCCTCTAAGATAAACTGTAATACATTCGATTTCGGAAGGTTGATAACTGACTTCTCACCTGACGTAAGGTCTGTAGTTTCAGAAGATTGGTAATCTCTCATCTCAAGAACTGTAGATCCGTTAATTGTTGCAGGAGGGTTAGCTCTAAGATCTTTCATCATTTGAGCGATCTCTTCCGCACCGGACATACCTTTCTTAGTGATTGAGATTAATTTCTCTTTGAAGTACCCATGCTCTACATAGATGTCGATAAGTTGATCAAACATAGACTTACCTTCATTTTTGTAGTAAGCAGCCATCTCACAAATCATTGAAGAAGCAGCGATGGCATCTTTGTCTCTAACAGAATCACCAATTAGGTATCCGTAAGACTCTTCACCACCTACGATAAAGTTTTCTTTACCTTCTTTCTCCTTGATTACTTCTGCGATGTATTTGAATCCAGTCAATACATTGTAGCAAGGCATTCCGTTTGCTTTTGCAAAACGATCGATAAGATCTGTAGTTACAATTGTTTTACAAACGAAATCATTTGGCTGTGCTTTACCTGCTTTCTTACGAGCAGAGATAACATAGTTAAATAATAACGCAGCTGTTTGGTTACCATTTAGTAATGTCCACTCACCTTTATGGTTTTTGATAGCAATACCTACACGGTCAGCATCAGGGTCAGTACCTAAAAGAATATCAGCATCAATTTCTTTAGCTTTTGCTAAAGCCATGCTCAATGCTTCAGATTCTTCAGGGTTTGGATAAACAACAGTAGGGAAGTTACCATCTACTACTGCTTGCTCCTCAATAATATGTACATTTTCAAATCCTAATCTCTCTAAGATTCTAGGAACCATTGTGATACCTGTACCGTGGATAGAAGTGAAAACGATTTTAAGATCTTTTTGAGCTTTAATTGCTTCTGGTGAAACAGCTAAACCTTCAAGCATTTTTAAGTAAGGTTCATCAACTTCTGCGTTGATTTTTACAACCTTACCTTCTCCACCTTCCCATTTAACATCATCAACGCTAGCGATCTTACGTACCTCAGCAACGATATTTCCATCGTGTGGAGGAACTACCTGACCACCATCAGCCCAATAAGCTTTAAAGCCATTATATTCTTTCGGGTTATGTGAAGCAGTTAGTACAATACCAGTGTGGCAACCTAATTCTCTGATTGCGAAGGATAATTCAGGTGTAGCTCTTAATTCGTCAAATAAATAAACTGTGAATCCATTTGCTGCTAGTACGTTTGCTGCTACTTCTGCGAAAAACGAACTGTTATTTCTACAATCGTAGGCAATAGCGGCTTTTGGAGATTCGTTCACTTGGGACTTTACATAGTTTGCAAGACCTTGAGTTGCCATACCAACTGTGTATTTGTTCATACGGTTAGTACCAACACCCATGATGCCTCTTAAACCACCAGTACCGAATTCAAGTGATTTGTAAAAACTTTCGTTTAGTTCTTGTGGGTCTTCAGCCTGTAATCTCTTAATTTCTGCTTTTGTTTCCTCGTCATATGAGCCTTCCAGCCACTCAGAAACTTTTTGGTTAATTACTTGATCCATTTTGCTGTTTTAAATAGTATTTGTTGTCAATTAATCGTCTGCAAATTAACGTATAAAATTGAGTAGATAACGCTGATATAAATCAATTTTTATTAAAACGGTCTTATTTTTTCTTTATTAAAATAAAAAACATTTAATAATTGGATGAATTGTATATAATAGAAGTATACCACCCGAATCAATCGGTTGCATTATTCATCACAAAAGCTATCTATGATATCTTATTATGACATATTAGAAATACCTGAAAACGCTACCAAAAAAGAAATTAAAGCTGCTTATAAACGGATGGCTAAAAAGTATCATCCAGATAAAAACCAAGAAAATGATAAAGCCTCGGAAGTTTTCAAATTGGTTGTAAATGCCTATGAAAATTTGATGAATGACTATCAAAGAGAATTATATGATAATTGGTTGAAATATCAGCAAGAAATACAAACAAGTTCAACAGAAGAAGAATTTGAAGAGGAAGATACTGAGCCAATTATAAGTACTGTACAACAGCAAAAAGAAGAGGATAAAGAGATTTTAAAATGGGCTTCAGTTGGAGCTGCCGTCTTTTTTGTGATTGTATTGTCATCAATATTCGCCAATCAGTATATAAAACATAAAAACATTCAAGAACAATTAGAAAGTGAACAAAAAGCAATTTCTACAGTATTAAACTATACTGAAAAAGGGCAGTATGGTAAAGCATTGATCGCTGCTAGAAACATTGAAAATACATTACAAATCTTATCTGATAGGGGAGATATCCTTTACGATAGTTTAATGCAAGAGGTTGATGATGCATCACTCTACTTTTTTCAAAACAAAGAATACTATCAAGTCATTCGACTATTGGAAGAAGTAGAAAAGGAAATAGGGAAAGGGATGCCTCAAGAACTTTATTGGCGTTTAGCGGTCTCTCAATTTAATACTCAGAAATACGAAAAATCTATTTATACGTTTAATAAGTTAATAGAGAAAAATAAGTTTGATTTTAAGGCACATATGGGTTTGGCAGAAGTGTATTCCACAGGTTTAAATGAACCAGAAAATGCCATTAATGTATTATCTGGTGCGGCTTTATTGACAAATGATTATTACAAGGATACTTACGGAGGAGCTTATGCTGTTGTTTTGGAAGCGAAAGATGTTCCTGAAGATCACTTTAGTATATATATCTTAAGAGCAAGACTATTAAGAACATTAGGTAGACATGAAGAGGTAGTAAGAGATTGTAGGTGGGCAAGTAGACTGAGACCTGAGGATTATAGGGCCTACTATATGTTGGGGGAAAGCTTGTTGGCCTTGGGTAGAAATGGAGAAGCATGTAGTGCATTTGAAGATGCTTCCAATTTAGGGCATATGGCTTCCAGTATCCGAAAGGACGAAATTTGTATGAAATAAAAAAACCTTTGCATGTTGAAACATACAAAGGTTTATCATGAGTTTTACTCACTTATGTATTCCTTATTTCTAGTTAGGGAATAACTTGGTGCGGATGTCCTCAATTCTCATTAGTAATTCAGAATCCGGCTTAGGATATTCATTTTCTAGCTGAACAGGCTCTGCACTTCTGCTCGGTCCATAGATACGCTTACTGTTTAAGTTAACGCCTGGGTTAGGAGCATGGTTATGCTGACCGAAACACGAAGTTAAAGTCGCTAAAAGAGCAAGAACGCTACTATAAATAAAAAACTTTTTCATAAAACTTGATAGTGTTTGTTTGACTTAATGCGCATAGTCAAAGGCAAAATTAAGTATTCAAAGTAGAATCACAAGGTTTAACCCGATAAAAATCATACTCTTTAATTGAGATAGCTTATTTAATAGTCAAAGTACTTTGTTAAATAAAAAAATGTTGTGAATAGCATGAAATTTCACAGTCTGATATTCACTAATTCTTTATTCTGATGCATGAAATTTTTAACTGAAAAAAGATAAATGCACGTTATTTGCTTAAATTTATATGATTTATTGAAGATGTTGAAAGGTAGAAATTTAGATTTCTGATAAATATGATCTAAATTCTGTGTTTCAAATATATTTGACACTATCTTTAAGATAATGTAGAGATCCTTTGACAAAAGTTTTGACATGAACAAAAAGCCAAATCTAGCTGCAATAGAAATATACTCTGAAAAAGTTGCTGATGCTATATGCGACGATTTCTTTTCTGAAAATGATTATATAACTGGAATTCAAATCACAAAGCTTACAGAGATTGAAAGTGTAAATCTGTTTGTTTTAAAGAGAATATTTGAAAACTGGCAAAAAGAAGCGATCAGAATTCAAAGTCCTTATTTTGATTATTCTTCCGAGGCAGTTCGTTCATCGTTATCACATTTAATGAATGCACTGTCAAAGAACATTCATATCTCAAAAATTCATTTTCTTCCATTACTTCAGAAAGCAGTTAGAGATGTTTTAATTCTTACTTTCTCTCCTGATATATTTTTTGAAGAGTTTTTTGGTGTTCAAGGGATGAAAATTCCTTTGAAAAATTACTTGATTCCGATGTTTGGGTATATCAAGATTCATCCAAAACTTACAAAGGAAGTACAAGATGCAATAGAAGAAGAGGCAGGGATCAATATCAAAAGAACTGAAGCAATTAATATTGCTAATAATATTATTCGTAAACATCCAGAACTACAAGATAGCCCTAAAGAAATTGTGGCATCATTTAATGAAATTGTTCCTGTAGGTCTGTTTGAGTTACACCCTTCATACTTAGATGAAGCTCCTTCTGAGGATTTAATCGCAGAAACTAAATCTGAGATTGAAGAGACTCCTAAAGTGGATATAGAAACTTTCTCTACAACTGTGGTGAATATTGATGACACCATTAACGAAACTATTGAAGAGAAAGAAGAAGTAGAGGAGGAGTCTCCTGTTCAGGAGGAAACTCTTGAAAACAAAACAGAGGTAGATACAAATGAGGTGACTTTCGAAACACCAACTTTTGAAGAGCCTACGTTTGAATCTGAAGTGGTGACGGAAGAGGAAGCGGTGGTTGAATCAGAGCCAGAATCTGAATCGATGGATGACTTAATTGCAGGTTCTTTAGAAAGCTTCTCTGAAGATGAAGTGAAAGAGGATAATCTTGATGATTTTATCGGCGGTATAGAAGAAATTAGTTTTGACTCAGAACCTGAGATTGAAGAAAAAGTAGAAGAGCCTGCACCTGTAGTTGATGAAACTCCAGAAACAGAAGTTAGAGAAGAAGTGACAGCAGTTGTTTCTGAACCTGAAGTAGTGCAAGAAGATGTTACTTCAAAAATATTAGAAGCACATGTTGCAGATGAAGAGCCTCAGAACTTATTACAGAAGCTTCAAGGGGATGCAGCTGCATCTGAAAATAATATCAAGGACTCCATTAATATCAACCAAAAGTTCTTATTCCAAAAAGAATTATTTGGTGGAAACCCAGATGTTATGAACTTGGCAGTTGAAAGATTAGATGCTTGTGAAGATTATACATCCGCGATTAGTTTGATAAAATCTGACTATGCAGTTAAATACGAGTGGGACTTTACTTCTGAAGCTGTTGTTAGTTTTATCTCTTTAGTGGATAACAAGTTCTAGAAATAAAGTATATGTCTAAAAAAAATCCCTAGTCATTTAATGGCTAGGGATTTTTTTGATACCTCATTTTTCGTTTCAACATGTTCTGTTTGATCTTACTGAAATCAGCTTCAGGAATAGCTTTTATCAGCTTCCTAGTAATATCAGCTTGAGGATCTTTATAAATATCAGAAGATAATCCCCATTCTTTAATTTCTCCTTTTTCCATAACGATAATTCGGTCTGCGATAAATTTCACTACAGCCAAGTCGTGGGAGATAAATATATAGGTAAGATTAAACTTCTCTTTTAGATCTTGTAATAAATTGAGTACAATGGCTTGTACAGAAACATCCAAAGCAGAAACAGATTCATCACAGATTATGAATTTTGGATTTGTTGCTAAGGCTCTTGCGATACAAATACGTTGTCTTTGCCCACCAGAGAATTCATGAGGGTATCTATTCATATAACTCGCAGAAAGACCAACAGTTTCTAGTAATCGAATAGCTTCTTTCTTTCTAGTTGTATCATCAGAATAGATATTATGTACCTTCATTGGTTCCATCAGAGCTTGCCCGATGGTAAGCCTTGGATTTAGAGAAGTATAAGGATTCTGAAAAATAATCTGAATATCGCTTCTTAAGTTGTTTAGCTCTTTTTTCGAGATATCCAATAAGTTTCTTCCTTCAAAAATCACTTCTCCAGAAGTGGGAGAGATCAATTGAAGGATACTCCTTCCAAGTGTTGTTTTTCCACAACCAGAAGGGCCTACTAAACCTAAAGTTTCTCCCTCGTGAACAACAAAAGACACATCATCTACAGCAGTGTAAGTTTTAGTGACTTTACCCCAAGCATTTCTTTGAGTAACAAACTCTGTTGTTAGGTTTTTTACTTTTAAGATTGGAGTCTTATCCATAATGGATTTCTGTCTATCCACAACTACTTTCTCATCTTGGGCATTCATCATTAATGCTTGTCCTACAGATAAGAATCGAGCTTTAGAATGACTGCGGTTATGCTTGTCTTCTAAGAAATCGTTTAAAGTTGGAAGTCTTTTTAACTCAATATCCATCCTTGGTCTACAAGCTAGTAAACCTTTTGTATAAGAATGTTGAGGATTAGTAAAAACTTCTAGTACTGTACCATGTTCTACTACTTTTCCTTTTCGCATAACAACAATACGATCAGCCATTTGAGCGACGATAGAAAGGTCATGTGAAATGAAAATAGTAGATGTATTACGAGTCTCTTTAAATTTCTCAAAGAGATCTAATATTCCTTTTTGAGAGGTGACATCAAGTGCAGTTGTAGGTTCATCTGCAATCAGAAGGCTTGGGTTACAAGCAAGAGCAATAGCAATTAATACCCTCTGTTTCTGTCCTCCTGATAATTGGTGAGGATAGGAATGGAAAACTTTATCAGGATTTTTTAATTGACATGTAGCGAACGTTTCTAATGCGATTTTTTTAGCTTCTTTTCTATTCACATTTTCATGGATTAGTAAAGTTTCAACTAATTGATAACCACATGTTAAAGCGGGGTTAAGAGAACTCATTGGGTCTTGAAAAATCATTCCAATTTCATGTCCTCTAATGTCTCTAATATTCTTTTTAGTTATTTCCAGTAGATTAATACTCCCATAGTTAGGAGAGTGAAAAATAATTTCACCTTTATCAATCTTACTGTTTTTACCTAATAACTGAAGCATAGACATCGCAGTTACGGATTTACCGGAACCTGATTCACCTACAATACCTAACGTTTCTCCTTTTCGCAATACAAAACTAATGTCTTTTACAGCTGGTGCGGAGCCTCTTTCCTCATGATTAAAGGATATGGATAGGTTTTTTACCTCAAGTAGTATATCAGAGTTGTTTTCGCTCATGCTTTAATTAAAAAATCTATTGGCGATAAAGTTATAAATAAAAATAAATACAATGCCCACTTTTTGATTTTATTCTCTTTTATAACCCTAAAACTCTATGCCAATTACTGTAATATCATCCCTTTGGGGGATAGTTTTTTGATGGACATCTAATGCAGCTTCAATTAAATCGCCCAAGTCTTCAATAGGTTGGTCAATATGTTGACGGACAAACTTCTCGAAATAGCGACGACCAAACTTATCGTTTTTCTCGTTGTTCTGATCTAGGATACCATCAGTAAGCATTAACATGGCGTCTCCTTCTTCTAAAACAATTTTGTTGCATTCAAATTCTCGGCCGACTCTTTGTTTACCTCCAATGGATTTTTTACTACCTCTATGTCTTTCTAGAACTCCATATTTTCTTCTGATGATATAGATGTCACTTTTCGCACCTGCAAATAAAATTTCAGGATTACCCTCTTTATTGGTATATAATTTACATAAGGCGATATCCATCCCGTCATTAATAGAGTTTTCTTGTTGGCGTAAGTAGGCAATAATTCTTTGATTCAACATCTCTAAAATAATGGCAGGGTCTTGTGATAGACGTTTGTCGAGAACTTCTTGAAGAATCGTTTTACCTATCATTGACATTAATGCTCCTGGTACACCATGTCCTGTACAGTCTACGCAAGCAAAAAATTGATGTGTTTCTTGATGTATATCTTTCACTTCGCCGAACCAATAAAAGTCTCCACTAACAATATCTTTTGGCCTGTATAAGGTGAAGAATTTTTTGAATTTACTCTCTAATAAATCCATTGGCGGAAGAATGGCATATTGAATTGTCTGAGCGGCTCTTAAACTATTAGTGATTTTCACATTCTGATCATTCACTTGAGTCATGGCATTATCCAGCTCTTCTTTAACCAATTCTACTTTTTGTTTTTGTAAGTAAGTTCTTCGAATAATCATCATTAACCCCACAATCAATAAGAACAAACCGAAGATCGATACTCCATACATCAATGCTTCTTTTTGATATTTTTCATGAGCCAACTGATTATTCTCTTTGAACTGAGACATCCGTTGTTCTTTCTGCTCTAATTTATTTCTTAACACATTGATCATGGATAGCATTGAACTATCCTGAGCAGTGAACACAGAATCCTTTACTTGTGTTAATTTGTCTTCCAAACGAGTTAATTCTGATCTTAGAGAATCAATTTCATATTGAGCAATTAGTTCTTTGTTTTCTGTTTTTTCGTAAACACTCAAGAAGTCATTTCTGATCGACAACTCTTCTCTTCTTTGTTCGATAGATTTAATGCTACTAGGATCAGCGGCTGCGGAAACTTCAATATTTTCTTCTGGTTCCTCTTCCACTTTAACCGTCATGGTAAGCGTCCTCTGTAGAGGATCAAAGCTTCTTCTTAATACTTCATAGGAATGAATAAGGACAAGACTTTTTGAAGCTTCAAATTCATTGAATGTCATTCCCACCTTCATAGAAGTGTAACCTCTATCATTTGTAGAAGTGAATTTACCATCAACTAAAATTAAAGCATTGGGAATAAGGTTGCCGTTTTGATCTTGTACTCTAAAGCCAACATTGGAAATAGTCTGTTGGTTAGAAACTTTCATTTCAATGTATTGAGAAAGCTCTCTTCTTTCTTGAGCAAAACTTTTTAAAGTTCTACCAGGTACAGTCACTTCAAAGTTTCTTTTCAATCGAACTCCAATTGGAAAAGTGATAGTGAATGAACCATCAGACTTTGTATTGGTACTAAATAGTTTGTTGTGTACTAAAATATGGATTGACTTGTTGGGAATTGGTTGTCCGTCTTCGTTGTAAACAATCCCTTCCAAAACATCCTGAAGCTTTTCTCTAATAGTGATATGAAGAATACCGTCTTCTAAGTACCAAGACTCTAACTCCATGTCTTCTTTGGCAATAGAAACATGTCTAGGGTATTTGAAAATACCTAGTTCGCGTTTAATGTTATAAGAAAACTTACCATTTTTATCAGAGATATAAGTTTTATTATTGACTGTCACATTTACACCTTCAACTGGGAAACCGTTTCTTGTCACATTTCCGATAATCTTATTTTCGTTAATGGGTTTGTTGACTGTCATATCTACGCCTTGTTTTAAACCTAACTGAGGGTTGAAGTCAAAACTGTTATGAACAGTAACGGAAATTGTTGTTGGAGCCTGTGCATCTACAATACCATCTTCAATATCTTTTTCTTTTAGAACGTAGAAATGGTTCTCCTCATTTTTATTATTTCGTACACCTATTTTAATCGCATAGGTACCTTCATGAAAAATATTAGAATTCTTCTCTACGGTAATAATGAAGTTATTGTCAAGATCTGCTAATAATGAATATTTTCCTTTTTCGTCGGTAATGGTTTCATAAATGTTGGACTCTGATTGTAGCCTAACATTAGCGTTAATAAAAGGGGTGCCATCATTTTGTAAAACAAGGCCATTGATTCTTACTTTATTAAAGAAAAATACTTGGTATATATCTAATTGACCAATACTATTGGTTCTTGCGGAAGAAAAGTAACCCAATTTTCCATACATACTGAAATATATATCGTCAGAAGTAGAATTAATGGGATGCCCTAAATTTTGTGGAGTGGTCCATTCTCTTTTGATAGAATCATAAACAGATCTGAAAATGTCATAACCACCCATTGAATTGTGCCCTTGAGATGAAAAGAATAATTCTCCGTCATCACTTAGGAATGGAGAATCCTCATCGTATGGAGTGTTGAGTTCCTTTAATGGTATTGGTTCTTTCCATTGTTTCTTTTTCGGGTTCCATGTAGTTTGGTAAAGATCTAAGTCTTCATGATGTCCATGACCTCTAGATGCATATATCAAAGTTTGATGATCTTTACTGATGTATGCATGGGTTTCTTGAGCAACCGTATTTACTCCTTTAAGTGGTATTTCAGGTCCCCACTCACCATTGCTTAATGTTCTGGTATATAAATTCCCATCACGGTATAATATCGCCTTGGTATCTTCATCGTACAATTGTACAGTAGCATCATGTCCATCAGAAGATAACTCTTGAACGCTAATAGGTGTCGCCCAATCATCATTCTCGTCCATATAGGCTTTGTAGATCTTCTCCAAATAATCAACATCTGTTTTCTTATCAGGTAGTTCAGCTACGCGAGTAAATAAAAACGATTGATGATCTTTAGTTAGTGTTATGCTATGTTCATTGGCAGGAGTGTTTACAATACCTCCCAAATGTCTTACAATAACATTGGTACCACTTTTTAAAATCTTCTTAGCATGTTTAATTCGATTCTTTAGGTAATTGATGTCCTCAATTCCATTAGGATATAAAGACGCTTGATAAAGGGCATCTTCTGCTAAGGTTAATTTTGTGAGATACAAATACCCTTCAGCTAAATAATAATAATAATCTGAGGTTTGAGCGGACGCAGATTTCTTAATACTTTTTAGTAAGTCCACACCTTTTCCAGACTGATTTGTTTTGATATAACAAACCGCCAAGCTGTAAATATAAGACTCGTTGGTTGGATCCATTTTTACTAATGGTTCCATGTAACTTAATGCTTCTGAATAATGATGCTCTTCGTAGGCCTTTTTTGCTAACCTTTCAAAGTTTTTATTTTCTTGAGCAATCACAACAAAAGTAAAGAGTAACAGCAGGGTAGTATATATTAGTTTTTGTAAGAACATTAAATAGTTTTGGTAGCAAGCTATAATTGAAATATGAGTTAACGGACGTAGCACTAAAAATTTAAAAATTGTTTAGCTTACCATCTACAATTATAAACAATTTACATATAAGTAAAAATATATGATATTGAAATAGTTCAATAATGTAAGAAATATAAGGGTTATTGTAGTAATCTTTCCAAATAATTAGATTTTTAGCCCAAAATTAGCTCATTTGCATAATTACCCATAAACTTCACATTTTTCGAAATTCTCATAAACTGATTAGTAATCAAGACATAATCTGACAAGATTTTAATGAGGTGAGATTCCTTGATATTATTACTCAATTCTTCTTCTCTTTCTTTTTTGATTTGCTCAGTTTCTTCTATCAACATTGTTAAGTGATCTGATAAATTGGGTATGATTTCGATAGGCTTCTGCTGCTCTATTCCTTCGATAATACTATTTAGTTGTTGTTGTATGTCTATTATAAAGTTCTGTAAATCAGGTATTGGGTGTTTTTTTGAAAGTCGTTCAGCATTAGAGGCAAGGGTGGCAGTGTGAGCAAATAGCATTCTACTTGCTGCAATAAATTCATATAAACTACTACTAGGAACTTGGTTGTTCTTTGGATCATTCAGCATAATCTGGAAGCTGACGGCAAGATTAGCATTGGCAAGTTGTGCTTTCTTTCTAGCTAATTTGTAGTTGTGTTCATCTAATTCTGAGTACCCAGTATAGACTGTTGCGACCTCTGAAAAATAGGAACAAGCAGAACGAGTGGCTTCAATAATTTTGTTATTTATCTTCTTGATTTCAAATTCTGGATAAATGAAAATACTAGTCAGAAACGCAATTATTCCACCTAATGCGGTATCTATAACCCTGTAAAGTGCAATTTTTTCTGTAAATGGAACAGAAAGTGAGATCATTAATAGGATAAAAGGAGTCAGTAACATCATCCCTAATCTATAGTCTTTGCTTAGGGTTGAAAATGTACCCACACCAAAAATCAATAAGAAAATAATATATATATGCGAAGCATTAAATGCTTTTAAAAGGATGGCAGAAATGATGATTCCAAACGTTGTTCCTATAATTCGTTGTAGCATACGCTGCTTTGTGATGGCAAACGAAGGCTTTAAAATTACAGATATAGAAAGCCATACCCAGTAACCTCTGTCTAGGTCTAAAAAGTTGGCAACAACATACCCAAGGAGCATGGCAATAGAAATACGAATTGCATGTCTAAAGTGACTAGAATTAATCGTCAAATGGTCTTTTAAAGTACCTTGATCTGTAGAAGTAATAAAATTGGGTAATATTAAACCATTTGCAAAACCCTTATTGTTGTCGTTTTTAAGGTCTGTATAAGTGGCTGTTTCACTAATTGTGCGATCAATTCTGTTGAAATTCCGAATAATATTTTTGACCTCAGCGAAGACATCAATAGGTATTACTCTGTCTTGATCATCTCTAAGTGATTCAAAAATATCCTGTACTTCTTTAAAATCATCTAAATGTCTAGGTATTTCCCCAGTAGGCTTACGTTTGGTGATATGCTTCCCGAGGTATGCCAAATTATTTCCCATATCATTAAAAATAGAAGACATCTTTGGAAGTAGGGGAGTATCCTTAAATTGTTTGGAAAGTTCTTGATAAGAATAATGTGTAGCAGATGCCTTTTCAAAAATATCTGTGGAGGCTCTTAATAGTAGTATTAAAGATCGTCCTAATGGAGTGGCCCCCTGTAAAGCTGATCGTTGTGTGAGTAACAACGTTCTTACTTCTTCTTGTTTATGGTCAATTTGAGTTTGCAATTGAAACAACTTGTTCTGTGCATCATTAGAAATATCACCATTAAACAGAGAGGCTTTTATTTTGAAGTACTGAGACATCAATACATAACATTCTCCTAATAGTTTTTCGATGCTTGCATAGGGGCGGATTTGCCAAAGTACCAATGAATTTAAACTATACCATAATCCTCCTGCTAAAAGATAAAGAGCTAGCGAAGGAAGGTCACTTATTGGCTCTCCAAAACCAACACCTAAACTTATGGCAATAAGTACACTATTACCAATCATTGTCGCTCGGTTACCAAAAATGCTAATAATTGCAGAGGCAAAAGAAATGATTGTTAGGTATAATGCCGCGATGATTGGCCATTGTATGCATATTGCCATTCCGATAGCGGCAATAGTATTGAGGAAGGATCCTCCAATAAGTCCTTTTGCTTTCTCAGACCATGTACCGGGTGAATCAGATAAACCAACACATAAAGCACCAATAGCAACAATGGTTCCTGTACCAATTCTTTGAAATAGTAGACCAA
Organism: Flammeovirga agarivorans; assembly: GCF_012641475.1. Classification (NCBI taxonomy): domain Bacteria; kingdom Pseudomonadati; phylum Bacteroidota; class Cytophagia; order Cytophagales; family Flammeovirgaceae; genus Flammeovirga; species Flammeovirga agarivorans. The sequence continues at coordinate 1,129,693 of NZ_JABAIL010000001.1, forward strand.
TGACAAGTGGGAGAACGATACTCCAAGTCATTCTTAGTCCATTAGAAAAATTTATGCTGCGTAAGTAAGTACTAATATGGTTCATATATGGAATTGATAAAGCAGAACAAAAGTACAAAAGTATTCTGCCTTTAAGATTTACTAAAATGAAAAATTGTTAATAATCTTGATGAATTTTACAGCTATTTAATATAGTGAATCTTAATCATTTAGCTTACAGTATTTTATAGTTATAGATCCTTAAAATCAATCAATGAATATTTTTGCGATAAAGTTGCAAAAGCAAAATAATTGATCGTAATTGCGACCATATTGCAAGAACATCAAATTTACAAACAATGAAATTCGTTAATTTATTAGCAATCTTATCTATCCTAGCATTTGCATCATGTAACAATGATGACAACGAGTCAAACCCTTTACCGACAATTGAAGATTACACAATTGAGCATGCAGAGGAACATTCACATGAAAGAGCATCTAGCGAGGATGAAGGTGAAACTGTAGTAGCTCCAGGTGAGGAGTTAGCTGTGACTGCAAAATTATCTGGTAATAAACTAAGTTATGTACAAATTGACATTCACTGGGGTGAAGGTCATGACCACGATAGAGTAAAAAGTACTGATGACGGTGAGTGGAGCCAAAAAATCACTTACTGGTTTGGTAAAACTGAAGAAGATGCTGGACCAAACGATATCATCTTATCATCTGTTAATCCTGATTCTTGGCCATTTGATGCACACATCGATGTTCCTGAAGAGGTAGATGGTGTTGAAACAAAAGCAGGAGACTACCACTTTGTAATGTATTTAGTTGATTTAGAAGGTCAACAAACTACTCAAGCACTTACGGTAGAAGTACACCACGAAGATCATGATCACTAAAATTTACTAGTGATTTAAAAGATATAGAAAAGCCTTTCTGCAGTTTAGATGTGGAAAGGCTTTTTTCGTCAACGAATCTTAAATAAAGTAACGGTGTTCACTAAAGTGTCGTTAGGAAAATAGATTTTATACAATCAATTTTTTTATTTCGATTTTTTAGAAATCTGTTATGATTTTCAACTCGCTAGAATTTGCTATTTTCTTACCCATAGTATTTCTCCTTTATTGGTTCGTACTCAATAAGAATTTAAAGCTTCAGAATTTATTTATAGTAATTGTCAGCTATATATTTTATGGTTGGTGGGATTGGCGATTTTTGTTTTTAATTGCCTTTAGTTCATTAGTGGATTTCTTTATTGGAGTCCAACTTTCTAAAACGGATACTCCAAAACTCAGAAAATTATTGATGGGCATTAGCTTGTCAGTCAATTTAGGCTTTCTAGGTTTCTTCAAGTACTTCAATTTCTTTATTGATAGTTTCGCATCAACTTTTACATTTTTTGGAATACCGTTTTCTCCGACCCATTTAAATATTTTATTGCCTGTAGGGATTAGCTTCTATACTTTCCAAACGTTAAGTTACTCTATAGATGTTTATCGAAGACAGCTTGAGCCTACAAAGGATATTATTGCATTTCTTGCTTTTGTGAGTTTCTTCCCACAATTAGTAGCTGGCCCTATTGAGAGAGCAACGCATTTATTGCCACAATTCAATAAGAAACGAGAGTTCAATTATGCGTTGTCAGTAGATGGATTAAAACAAATTTTATGGGGATTAGCTAAGAAAATTATTATTGCGGATAATGCTGCAGAATTTGCCAATCTTATTTTTAATAACGCCGATCAATATCCTGGTAGTGTTAAGTTAATAGGTGCAATATTCTTCTCATTACAGATTTATGGTGACTTCTCAGGGTATTCAGATATCGCAATTGGTACTTCCAAGTTATTCGGATTTGACCTAATGCAAAACTTTGCTTTTCCTTATTTTTCTAGAGATATCGCAGAGTTCTGGAGAAGGTGGCATATTTCTTTAAATACATGGTTTAGAGATTATTTATACATTCCCTTAGGTGGAAGTAGAGGTGGGTTATCTAAGAAAGTCAGAAATACTTTTATTATTTTCTTGGTCAGTGGCTTCTGGCATGGAGCAAATTGGACCTTTATTGTATGGGGAGGATTAAATGCATTATACTTTTTACCTCTTTTACTAGCGAAAAAGAATAGAAATAATATTGGAGTTGTTGCTGAAGATAGAGTATTCCCCAATGCTCAAGAAGTTTTCCAGATGCTTAGAACATACTTGTTAGTAGTATTAGCATGGATTTTCTTTAGAGCTGAAAGTGTTCCTCATGCCATATCGTTTATTGATGGAATCTTCTCTACTTCTTTCTTTACTTTTCCATCGGCTACTTACTTTGCAGGTCAGAATTTATCCATCTATACAATGGTGGCGTGTATTATCGTATTCTTTGTGATTGAATGGGCCGGTAGAAGAAATATTTATGCAATTCAGCATTTCAATTTAGGTCACGTGACCGTAAAGTGGAGTTTCTACTATTCTTTAATCTTCTGTATTTTCCTATTTATGGGGAATGAGCAAGACTTTATCTATTTCCAATTTTAACCCATTATGAAACTATTTAGCTTAAAAGTATTTCTTTTTCTATTACCCATCTTTATCATGATGTTTTCAGAAGAGTATATGTTAAGACGTATTCCTAATGATTACACAAAAAAAAGAGAGGTGATGTTGGATAAAGAACAGGAGTTTCAAGTATTGTCACTTGGAAGCTCTCATACATATTATGGGGTTGATCCTCAATACTTCGATTTAGCTACTTTTAATGCAAGTCATATTTCTCAATCTGTAGATGTTGATTACATACTTGTTCATGAGTATTTAAAAAATAAGAAATCGATTAAATATGTCACATTACCGATCGACTATCAGTCTCTTTTTAGAAGGTTGAGTAAAGGCTCTACAAACTGGAGAATGAAAAACTATGTATTGTATTATGATCTAGCAGAGGTCGATAACTTTAAGAACAACTTTGAAATTATGAACTTTAATTACAAAGTGTCTTTAAGCAGACTCTTTAATTATTATGTAAGAGGGAAAGATGAAGTCACGTCAGACCAAAAAGGTTTTGCTCACATTCATGTTTCCAATAAAAGTGACCTTCAATTAGAAGAAGAGTTGAGAGCTTCAGCAATCAAAACAGCAAAACGCCATACAGCGGCTTCTGATGAACATTTCGAGTATAATACACAGGTGTTGAGAGATTTAGCTAAAGAATTAAAAAAACAGGATATCACTTTAGTGTTGTATACTTCTCCATGTCATTCTTCTTATGTAGAATTATTGGATGAAAACCAGTTGTCTAAAACATTAGACTTTGCTAACTCATTTGCAGGTGAATATGATAATATCCATTATGTCAATTACCTTCAAAACCCAATTTTTAAAACAAGAGATTTTAGTGATTCAGACCATTTAAATGAGGAAGGAGCACATAAATTATCAGTATTATTAAATCAGGAAATCAATAAGCTGGAAAAAGCTATATAATATCGGTTTGTAAAAACGAAGAATCCATTAGAGTCCATAAAAAGGCTTTAATGGATTTTTTATCATTCTCTTTTAATGGAATGCCATTAATCAATGTGGAGTCTGTTGATTTAGAAATCAATATGCCTTTCTCGTAATGATCAAACACATCTTCAATGTCTTTAAATCTACCATCATGCATATACGGAGCAGAGGCAAAGATATTTCTTAGGGTAGGGGTTTTATATTTTCCCATGTCTTCCTCTTTTAATGTAATTCTAGCTCTACCTTGAAATAAACCCTCTAATGTGTCAGAAAAGACGGTGTCTAACCCATTATTATGGTAATCAAAGTCTGTAAAAAAAGGAGGAGTATGGCAACTACTACAATGGTTATTAAAAGCAATTTGACCTTCTTTTTCTAATGGAGTAAATTGATATTTACCTTGTAACTGTAAATCATAATTGCTTTGATTACTGATAAGTGACCTGCAATATTGTGCTAGTGCTCTAACCAAATGAGCACTTTTAATTTCTTGTATCCCATAGGCAGAAGTGAACCTCTCTTTGTATTCTTGTGATGCATTCAAATAGTTTACCACCTCTTTTAAGTCAGCAGACATTTCATTTTCATGAAGTAGTGGTCCATAAATTAAAGATTCAATGTTTTTGGCACCACCTTCCCAAAACCACCCTTTGGCCCAAGCTATATTGATTAATGGGGGAGTGTTTCTATGTAGTTTCTTCCCTGAAGCCCCGTTGTGGCTAACTGCTACATTCTCTCCAAAATTATAGGCTGAAAGATGGCAAGTGCCACATGAAATGTTTTTTCCCTTGGATAAGTTCGTATCATGAAAAAGCAGCTTTCCAAGAGCTACACGATCTTCCTTCATAGAATTCCTCTCAGGAGCAGGGATATTTTCATATGAAATGACAGAAGCTTGTGATTTACTCTTTTCTGAGGAATCACAAGCTTCAAATATTAAGCTACAAACGGAGAGGAGAATTACTGTGCAATAATATCTTTCCATACGAACATCTGAGCATAATTGTCGGCGATTTTTTGAGTATTAGGACCAAACATTGTGTCTTGGTCTGTATCATCATTTAGGTCAATGAAATTTGTTTTTCTTTGATCTTCCGGTAAACCATATTCTGATTTATCACCAAAGACAAAATCTACATTAACATCTAATTCAATAACAATATTGGGAGTACTACCAAGGTTTAATTCTTCGTCACTAAACTTTACAGTCCTGTAATTAGCATCACCTCCGATATGGTAGGTTAAGCCTTTCGTCGCTACACTATCTACTAAGTGTATGCCTTCAAGAAGCATAAATTTATATCCTGTATTCCAGTTCCAAGCCATTCCATTGGCAGGGTCTAGATCGCCCACTTGGTCTGTATTGTAATTGGCGGCATTGTCCACACCTACAGAAAATTGGAGCTCAGAATATGCTTGATTCGGTAATCCTGTAATTACAATAGAAGTATCGCTTTGTTCAATTACTTCTAATAAGTGATAACTGTCTTTTACCTTATAGAAATTAGTACCTGATGTATCTCTTAAAGTAATATTAGAAATGTACATCCTGAAATCACTAAGTGTATAGTTTTGGCCTAGTGCATTGATGTATTGTCTGTTGTATTCTAGTGGAGCCCTATCATGTAAGAAGTTGAATTGTATGGTAATAGCACCTGTACCATCAACATCAAAGTTTTCCTTGTATGTATCACAAGAGGTTAAAAAAATAAGGCTAAAAAATAAGAGTAATAACGTATTCTTCATTTTAGAATTTCTTTTTGTACATCATAGATTCCACAGGTTTCATGGTTCTATTAATGTATTTTGCGTCTTTCTTGAAGTGATAAAAATTTTGAATATCTCCATCAACCTTTAAATAAAAAAGTTGACCAATTGGCATGTTTTTATAAACCTTTACTGGTTGTGCGACACTGATTTCTAGTGTCCATGTATTACAGAAACCGACATCTCCGGCTCTTGAGTTAGCATTGATGCTGATCCCCAATCTACCAACACTCGATAAACCTTCTAAAAAGGCTACATGTGCCAGTGTTTCTGTATACTCTTTGGTAACGCCCAAATAAATTTTACCAGGATGTAAGATAAACCCCTCATCAGGAATCTCAAAAGTATCAATCTCATTATGCATTTTAGCATCTAGAACATCACTTTTGTACATCGCTAAGTGACGACCCAAATGAACATCATAAGAATTGGTACCCAATGATTCTTGGTCAAAAGGTTCAATCAAGATATTTCCGCTCTCGATTTCCTGTAAAATTTGTGAGTCTGAAAGAACCATCTTTTAAATTAAAAATCTGGAATAAGATAAAATTAGCAATAAATATTGAAGAATTAAGATTTATGAGTTAAGATTTAAAATTTCTTTTTCTATTGATTTCTAAGGGTTCAAAATCAGATAAATGATGAAACCAATATGCTTCTCCAGAAGTAGTTACACAGTATTTTTATGTAAGGAACTTTAAATCTTAACCCATTCTAATATATCCTATTCAACATATAAGACCAAACCTTTTAAATATTCATTTTCTGGGTAGAAAATATTAATAGGATGGCAGTTTGGTTGAGTAGTCTGATGAAGAATTCTTACATTTCTATGTGCTTCAGCAGCTGCTTGGAATACTATTTTACGGAATAACTCTTTATCAATCTTTTGAGAACAAGAGAAGGTGAAAATGATACCGCCTTTTTTGATTTTTCTTAATGCCTTAAGGTTGAGCTGCTTATACCCTCTAGCAGCTTGAGTAACCACTTTGGCTGATTTGGCAAATGCCGGAGGATCAAGGATGACAACATCATAATCATTAGAATCCATCTTGTTGAGGTGCTCAAATACATCCGCACAGAAACCTTGGTGATCTCCGTTCTCCCCATTAGTAAATCCGTTGAGTGTTGCATTTTCATCACAAAGATCTATGGCAGGTTGAGAGGCGTCAACAGAGTGTACCAATTTGGCTCCAGCCTTTAATGCATACATAGAAAACCCTCCACTGTAAGAGAAAGTATTCAATACTTTAGCATCTTTTGAGTATTTACCTACAAGTGCTCTAGCATCTCTTTGATCTAAGAAGAAGCCCGTCTTTTGACCTGTTTCAACATCTACCCAGAATTTCACTCCATTTTCTACTACTTCTACTTTTGGAGATCCCTGCTTTTCGGTTAACCAACCTTTTGGCGTTTCAACGTTTTCTAAACGCTTAGAGATTTCTTTCGATTTGTTGTAGATACGCTCAAATCCAAGGTTTTGAATGGCTTTTACAATCATAGGAGCAATTCTATCCACCCCTTTGATAAGGATTTGAACAGAAACCAAGTCATTGTATACATCTGCGATTAATCCAGGGAAGAAATCACCTTCACCATGAATTAGACGATAACAATTTGTTTCCTCAGAGATCACATGTGCTTGACGCATAGCATAAGCACTCGCAATTTTCTCATTCCAATATTCTTGAGTGGTAGGATCTATAGGTCTTCTTGTATAATCAAATACTCTACAAACAATTTGATTACCTGGAGCATAAAACCCATACCCTAATAACTTCTCCCCTGTAACGATTTCGACGATATCACCATCGTTCAGGCTTTCTGGCATTTTCGCAACAGCACCCGAATAGATCCATGGGTGACGGTTGTCTAAGGCCTTTAGTTTATTTTTCTTTATGTATATTTTTTCCATATCTAAGTTAAGTAAGAGGTAAAGAGGTTATTTTACTTTCCCTCCAGTAATTTGATTTTTCCATTTCATCAATAATTCAAAAGCCTTTGCCCCTAATAGCTTTCTTGGGATGTTGACAATTTTTTCATACTGTATGAGTTTCTTGTAAAAATCATCTACTTCTGGAGTATTCATATGTTCCTTCACAATGGCCCAAGTTTCTAATTTGGATGGGATAGAACTAGTTTCTGAAAGACCACCAGCTGCATATTTAGCAACATAAGTATCTACATGCTGAAACTTTCTCTTTTCTATCCATCGATTGAAAATAAAATGGAAATCTGCTGAGATTCTCCAATCTTCCCATTGGAATGGATACTCAAGAAGTAATTCTCTCTTCACAAAAAGTGATTGATGGCTACAAACCATCCCTTTCCAAAGGTGATCAGCAGGGAAAGCTTGCTTGACTTTAGAAAACTGATCATAAACCACTTCATGGTTGCCATAAAGTAATTCAGTTCCGTCCTCTAGTTGGGCAAATACTTTGGCTACTGTTTCATGATCAAAGAAGTAGTCTCCAGCGTTCATAAAAATCACCCAATCTCCTGTAGCTAATTGTGTCCCTTTATTCATTGCGTCATAGATTCCCTTGTCATTCTCGGAAACAAAAATATCAATATCATTTTTGTATTTCGAAATGATTTCAGGTGTCTTGTCAGAAGAATTACCATCAACAACTATATATTCTAGCTGTGGATAATCTTGTGCAATAACACTTTTTAGTGTGGGCTCAATTTCTAGCTCACAGTTAAAAGAAATGGTTATAACGCTTACTTTTTGCATAGCTGCAAAGATATATAGGTATTCTGATCTTTTTATATAAATGAAGATGATTTACTATGTATTTACGATTCATAACTAAATAATATTTAATGGGTGTAGTACTTCTTCAAAGTATAGTCGTTTAAACAATTAAAATAACTTCACTTATTTTTTTAATGTTATCTACTATGAAAAAAATAATCATATTATTAGCTGTCCTTACGTTGTTAGTAGTTGATGGAGAATCGATGTACTTTTTCATCCATTCAACATCAAATATTGAAGGTTTCCTAAGTTTGTTGATAGTAGGAACAATAACAACAGCCGCCTACCTATCCTTACCATTATTTAAACCTCACAGAGATTAATAGGCTTATCCTAAAGTAGAAATGATTCATTTGCTTTACGCAGTTGTAGATTTTTACGGATATGTAAGTGTTTCGCATTAATAATTCTAATCCAAGCAAGATTTCTTAACAGTGAATTGAGAAATCTTACGGCATTATTATTAATTTTGTCGACTGTCGAAAAAGACAATATTTTTATCATCAAAAATATACAATGGAGCAACAAATTATAAATGGTATAGCGGAAGCAGTAAAGTCTCTTTATGATGTAGATTTAGACTCTTCACGTATTACACTTCAGCCAACAAAAAAAGAATTCGAAGGATCTTTAACTTTTGTGACTTTTGGTCTTACAAAACAATTGGGCAAAAATCCTGTAGAGATTGGTGAAGCGATTGGTAACTACTTAAAAGAAAATGTAGCTGCTGTTGCGGACTTCAATATTGTGAAGGGATTCTTAAACTTGGTCATTAGTGATACTGTTTGGGTATCGACATTAGCAGAACTTTCTACATCAGAAAATTTTGGTCGTGTTGCTCGTAATGGCGAAAAAGTGATGGTAGAATATTCTTCGCCAAACACAAACAAGCCATTACACTTAGGTCATTTAAGAAATAACTTTTTAGGACATTCTGTATCATTAATTTTAGATGCCGCAGGTTATGATGTACAGAAAGTGAACCTTGTAAATGATAGAGGTATTCATATCTGTAAATCAATGTTGGCTTATGTGAAGTTTGGTAATGGAGAAGAGCCTTCTGCAACATTAAAGGGTGATAAGCTTGTAGGTAATTACTATGTGAAGTTTGATAAAGCTTACAAGGCTGAAATTGCTCAATTAATAGAAGATAAAAAAGCAGATTATGCTTCCATTGCATCTGTAGAAGATTTAAAGGAATTAAAGAAATCTATTGAAGCAAAAGGAGCATCTAAGAAAAATAAAATTCCTTTAACGGATGAGGAGAAAGTTCAAATTAAAGACATCAAAGCTTTATTTGAATTTGCTGAAAAAAATGCACCACTGCTTTTAGAAGCGCAAGAAATGTTGCGTAAGTGGGAAGCAGGTGATGAAGAAACAGTAGCTCTTTGGAAGAAAATGAATGGATGGGTGTACGACGGATTTGCTCAATCATATAAAATGATGGGTGTTGAATTCGATAATGTATACTATGAGTCTGAAACTTATTTATTAGGTAAAGATATCGTTCAGGAAGGCCTTGATAAAGGAGTATTCTTCAAAAAAGAAAATGGTTCTGTTTGGATCGATCTTAAGAAAGAGAAATTAGATGAGAAACTTGTTTTAAGAGGAGATGGTACTGCTGTGTATATGACACAGGATATGGGTACTGCTGACCTAAAATACAAGGATTTCGGAATGAATAAATCGGTATATGTTGTTGGTAACGAACAAGATTATCACTTCAAAGTACTGAAAGCGATCATGAAGCACTTAGGTCGCTCATATGCAGATGGAATCTATCACTTATCATATGGTATGGTAGAGTTACCAGAAGGTAAAATGAAATCTCGTGAGGGTACTGTTGTTGATGCAGACGATTTGATCCAAGAGATGATTGATACAGCTGAAGAGCGTACAAAAGAATCTGGAAAAATTGATGGATTTACTGAAGACGAAGCAAAAGTATTATTCCAACAATTAGCATTGGGTGCATTGAAGTACTACTTATTAAAAGTAGACCCTAAGAAAACAATGCTGTTTAATCCTAAAGAGTCAATTGACTTCCAAGGTGATACCGGTGTTTATATTCAATACAACCATGCTAAGATCCAAGCTTTATTAAGAAGAGCAGATAAAGATGGTATCAATTACTCTGCTGCAGCTTTTAATGGTTTGACAGAGTTATCAGAAGCAGAAGCCGATCTAGTAGCTTTATTAGGTAAGTTAAATGATAAAATTGTTGAAGCAGCAGACTCGTATGCACCATCAATTATCGCAAACTACGCTTATGATGTAGCTAAGCAGTATTCTAAAGTTTATTCTGAATCTCCAATCTTCAATGAAGAAGACAGCCAGAAGAAAGCATTTAGAATTGCATTATCGAAACAATCAGCAGAGGCGATTAATAAATCTTTAGGATTAATTGGTGTTCAGTCTCCAAATAGAATGTAATTAGAGGGTAGTTATAACTACTTATAAATAGAAAGAGTGATCAATAATTTATTTTATGATCACTCTTTTTTTATAAGCTATTTGCTCATATTTTTAGTTACTATTCGGAATAGCTTTAGGTTGTTTGTTATCGTCGATACTAACGTAAACAAACATTCCTTCCGTTACCATATAACTATGTGTGAAATCATGTCCTTTTAATAAAGGCTTAGCCCATACTTCTAGATGAATTTTCATCGATGTTCTTCCCAGTTTTACAACTTCTCCATAAACACAGACAGCATCACCTACTGCTACAGGCTTGTGGAAAGTCATGCCATCAACAGCGACCGTTACAGTACGGCCTAAGGCAGTTTCTTTAGCTAAGATTCCTCCTGCAATATCCATTTGTGACATAATCCACCCACCAAAGATATCTCCATTGGCATTAGTGTCGGCTGGCATAGCAAGTGTCCTTAATAATAGTTCTCCTTTTGGTTGTGGTTGTTTTTCTTGTTCCATAAGTGTATAAAAAGTTTGGTAATAATAGAAGAGGTAAAAAATAATACGCACACTATAAATCAATTCTAAAAGTCCTCTTCAAAGTAATAGTGAATAATAATATCAGTAAGCTATAAATTTTTTAACGTTCGGTCATTACTTCTTATTGTGAATTTTATGTAAATAACTGATCATCCGGACATTATTTATTACTTAATTATGTTAAAATTATATTTTTTTTATGAACAAAACTAGCAAATCCAATAATTCTATGTACCTTTCATTTGAGATTTGATATTGATAAGAATAAATTTATTAAACTTATCGTTTTTGAATGAATTTTTTGGATTGACTTCGATTAGGTATTTCATCTCAGTGTTTTTTATTTATTAATTTTCTTTTACTAAGATGAATATCTTTGTAGCTAAGTTAAACTACGAAACTCAAGAAGATAGCTTGAGAACGTTGTTTGAAAGCTTTGGCGAAGTTGCCTCAGCAAAAATTATTTTTGATCGTGAAACAGAGCGTTCAAAAGGTTTCGGTTTTGTTGAAATGCCTAACGATGAGGAAGGTATGAACGCAATCAACCAATTAAACGAATCTGAATTAGACGGTAGAACAATTGTTGTTAAAGAGGCTCGTCCTAGAGAAAACAACGGTGGTGGCCGTGGTGGATTCAACCGTGGTGGTGGCGGATATAACCGTGGTGGCGGTTATGGCGGAAACCAAGGCGGTGGATACGGTAGATATTAATTTCAAACATCTTTTATAGATGTTGTTGCAATAAATATTAAAGTTCCTATAAAACGTAGTAACAAACAGTTACTACGTTTTTTTTATGCCTAAATTTTCTTAGCTTATTGAAAACCTAATTACCCAAAAGACCTAATTTGACTACTTATTAAAAATGAGATTACCCATTATAATCATTCTATATCTCATCTCTTGTGCTATTTTTTGTTCTGCTCAATCACACACCAATAAAACAAAAGTTCTTCAAGAAATAGAGAGTTTAATTGTTGCTGATTCATTACATAGAAAATATCTGCAAGAACAGATTAAGCAATTACATCAAATTATTAATGAAGAAGATGAAATAGGAGAGGTATCTTATGGTATTCCTGTTGTACCATTTAATGATACAATCTTCTTTGTCCACCATAAAGAGGAGCTTTCAGCTTATGATCGAGCCCATCATATCGAAGACTCAATAAGGTTTATCGTTGAGCACCACCTGTTTTTATTGGATACTGTGGTTATCACTGAATTTGATGATAACTACCAATTACTTTTCGATGGTAAGGTTATCCATACAATAGATTCTATTGATGCCAAAAAGATGCGTTCATCTCGTTTGAAGTTAGCAAGAGTAAGACAAAAGGCGATCAATAAGACCTTACACAATCAAATTTATGGTCAGGGTAAAGATGCAGGAATATATGCCTTAATAGGTTTAGTCATATTGTTTGTACTCATTTTTGTGATTAATAAAGTATACAAAGTATTGTATGAAAAGGTGTCCCATAGAAAGTGGTTGTCTTACGATTGGTTAAAGAGTATCTCATTATTTACAGAAGAAGATCAAGTAAAACTATTCCGTTATTTATTACTGGGTGTCAAATACGGATTGATATTAATGTTGATCTATTTGTATTTACCAATAGTCGGGCAATTTTCTCCACCACTAAAAGATATTTCCAATAGACTATTAAGTTATGTTCTTTCACCAATCAACGATATAATATTATCAATTTTAGTTTTCTTACCGAACTTGATGAAGATTATCATCACGATACTATTTTTTGTTTACCTACTTAAATTCATTCAACTGTTTGCTGATGCTGTGAAAGAAGAACGTATTGTTATCAATGGGTTTTACCCTGATTGGGTACCTCCAACAATGAAAATCATACGTTTCTTATTGTACACCTTTATGGTTATTATCATATTTCCATTACTCCCTGGAGCAAATTCCAATGAGTTCAAAGGGATTTCTGTATTTGTAGGTATCCTATTATCTATTGGTTCAAGTACAATCATTACCAATTGGATTTCAGGAATAGTGATCACTTACATGAGACGCTTTAAGATAGGTGACTGGGTAAAAGCAGGAGATGTAATCGGTGAAGTAGTTGAACGCTCTTTGTTTGTAACAAGGTTAAGATCATCTAAAAATGAAGTGATCACAATACCCAATAGTAAGATTTCGGAAGCTCAGACCATCAATTATTCTCAACCCATACATAAATACAAACTTATAGTACACACATCAGTAACTTTTGGTTATGAAGTGCCTTGGAGAAAAGTACATCAACTGTTAAAAGAAGCCGCAGCAAAGACGAACTTCTTATTGAAAAGAGATAAGACACCTTTTGTATTACAGAAATCACTAGATGATTTTTATGTGACATACCAACTAAATGCTTATACTCGTCACCCTGAAAAAATGTTTGCGATTTATTCTCAATTACATCAAAACATTCAAGATATTTTTAGTAGAGAAGATATAGAAGTGATGTCTCCTCATTATAGAGCTAATAGAGAAGACAATGAACGTACTGTACCTCCCTCTGATCAAATGTTAGACGATGAATAGAACAATAGAGTATAGTAAAAAAGCTTTTTAATTTATTCCTTCTATCAATTTTATGTATATTGATAGAAGGAATTTTTTATTGTCAATACATTATTGTTTGATAATAATTTCCTATTCCTTTAAAGACTAGATGACCTCTATTAGCAATGAAACTTATTATAGCCCTAACTTTCTTATTAACAAGTGCATTCTCGTATGCCCAAAATAGAACTGTCAATGAAGAGAAAGCTGAAATTTACAAAGAAATACAAAGTCTGATTGTCGCAGATTCTGTTTACAGATCCTATTTAAAAGAACAAATTAAAAGGTTGGATGGAATGGTTGCTTCTAATAAAAAAGAAGAACCACAAATGGTACTCAATGGTATACCTGTAAAACCATTTGGTGATACTTTATTCTTTGTACATCGAAAAGGACATATTTCAGCTTATAATAGAGCGAAGGCAATCAGTGATTCTTTGGTAAACATAGCATCACATCACTTATTTTTAATTGATACGGTGGAGTTAATAGAAATTGAAGATCATTATCAATTGGTCTTTAATAATAATGTGATCCATACTATAGACTCAATGGACGCAAAACTCATGCAATCATCAAGAATCCAGATTGCAAAAAAGCGTCAGAAGAAACTCAATGAAGCCTTGCATAATAAAGTGTACGGTCAGGGTAAAGATGCAGGATTATATGCTTTAGTAGGTTTGATTGTTCTATGTATTTTTATCATCATCATAAACAAGGCGTATCGATTTGCTTTAAATAAAGTAATCAATAAGAACTGGTTTAAGAATATTTGGGTAAAAAATGTCCGTATTCTTACGGAAGAAAATCAACTGAAGTTTATTAAGTATTTAATGATGGCGATTCGGCTTTCACTAATCTTTACCCTGATTTATTTATATCTACCTATTGTAGGTCAGTTTTCACCACCTTTACAAGATATATCAGATCGTTTATTAAGCTATGTGATTGATCCTGTTAAAGATATTATTAAATCAGCATTAGGTTTTCTTCCTAACTTGCTTAAGATTATCATCATCTTAGCCTTTTTCCATTACCTTATAGAGTTTATTAAGATCTTTGCTGATGCTATTAAAAGCGAACGATTAAAACTTCCAGGGTTTTACCCTGATTGGGTTCAGCCCACCATGAAGATCATCAAGTTTATGTTGTATACTTTTATGGTGATAATGGTTTTCCCACTTTTGCCTGGGGCAGAATCCAATGAATTTAAAGGGATTTCAGTCTTTGTAGGTGTGCTACTGTCTATTGGTTCAACTTCAGTAATTACTAACGCAATTTCGGGTATCGTAATTACGTATATGAGAAGGTTTAATATTGGAGATTGGATTAAAGCAGGAGATATAATGGGAGAAGTAGTTGAACGTTCATTGTTTGTGACAAGGTTGCGTACATCAAAAAATGAAATTGTGACCATACCAAATAGTAAGATTTCCGAATCTCAAACTATTAATTATTCTCAACCTATTAATCGATATAAATTAATCATTCATACCACAGTAACAATTGGTTATGATGTTCCATGGAGAAAAGTACATGGAATGTTAAAAGAAGCAGCAGAATTGACCGATGGTTTATTGGCTGGAGAAATTCCTTTCGTTTTACAGACATCTTTAGATGATTTTTATGTAAGTTACCAATTGAATGCATATACCAAGCAGCCAGAGAAAATGGCTAGGATCTACTCTCGATTACATCAAAATATTCAGGATATTTTCAGTAGAGAAGATGTTGAGATTATGTCGCCACATTATAGAGCCAATAGAGCAGATGATGAAATTACTATTCCTGATTTTGCACTTATGCAGGACCAGAAAAAAAATAAGGCTCCAAAACAAGATGTGGATGATAATACTCCAGGTATTAATGATGCACCAGAAGAACAACCTCCTGAAGATAATGATGATAAATAATTATGCAGAATGTATTACGTATTATAAAATTACCCTACTTAATATTTAGTTTCTTATACTCGATCTTTAACCAAATACTTTTTATAAGAAAATATGTCAATCCTATTCTTCTTGAATTTGAAGATTGTCATGATAACTCACTCCAACCAAAGGATTTTGAGAAAATACGAAAGTATTATGGGTTATCTATTACCGGAATTTTTGGAGCCTCATTGTGTAAACTTAGAGGACAAAAAATGCTTTTTGAAGAACGATATACAAGTACATTTCAAGCTTCCATTACAGGTCTAGTAGATGATTACTATGATGAACATGGAATGACTTTGGAGCGAATGAGGGAGTTTTTTGTAACACCTGACGAAGTAACACCTAAAAACCAAGCAGAATTATTAGGTATACAACTCTACAAAGAAAGTATTAAATATGTCAACGATTTTAATGCATTGGTGCCATTCCTTGATAATGTTAATCAGGCACAATCTGATAGTATGCAACAAGTAGAGACCAAAATGGATTTTCTACAATTGAAAATGCTAACCTTATATAAGGGAGGGAGCTCTTTTCTTTATTATAGATCCGCTTTCAGGCATCCTTTTAAAAAGAACGAAGAAAAGGCCCTGTACTTATTAGGAGGAATTACACAACTATCTAATGATATCTTTGATGTATACAAAGACCGAGAAAATGGTGTGCAAACATTATTAACTATCACTAAAGACATTGGAATGGTGAAAGACCTCTATAAAAAATGGATCAAAGAGTTTGAAGACTTATTTATCTGTTTGGATTATTCTCCGGGCAATATTCAATCCTTCCTCCAATTATACCACTTGGGAGTATTTTCTAGATGTTTTGTATGTTTAGATCAATTGATTTCACTTCAAGAAAAATCTGAAGGGGTGTTTGAATTACAAGATTATTCTAGAGAAGAATTAATCTGTGATATGGAACAATATTCTAACCTTACAAAGAGTATAAAATATTCAATATAGTATTATAGGATATAGAATAAAGGAATAAAATTATATTCTATGTAAGTAAAGTTTATGCTTTACATTACATAACGAAATATCCTATACCTATTACTCTATATCCTATTTTATTATGATTAGCTATTTTTTAATAAAGGATAAACGCCAATTGTAGCTGAAACCATCATTACTGAGGCAATACAGGCCATAATTGTACCTACTGTAGTATCTGCGTTAATTGCTGAATCGATGACTCCATAGTCCAAAGCAAGAAATGCAACGGGAACTAGGAAAAGCAAGAACTTTTTCATGGTTGTTATGTTTGTTAATAGATAAATTAAAAGATGTTTTGTCAATTAGGAACGACAGAATGTATATAACTTACTGTAGTTCTTATTTTTATATACGTAAAAGAATCGATGTTACTTAGTGGGATTAACAAATGCTAAGCAAAATTGTAGAACCTTGACATTCACTCTCTTGATAAATCAAAAACTAACCGATAAATTCGGTCAAAATCAGAAAATATGTTAACAAGAAGACCACGTAGAAATAGAAAATCAGAGGGCATTCGCTCAATGGTAAAAGAAACTATCTTAACGGTAGATGATTTTATTTTTCCTTTGTTCTTGATCGAAGGAGAAAATCACAAAGAAGAAGTTGTTTCAATGCCTGGTATCTACAGGTATACATTAGATCTTCTTATGAATGAGATTGGGGAGTGTTTGGATCTAGGGATCAAATCTTTCTGTCTATTCCCTTCTCTTGGTGATGACAAAAAAGACAGTATGGCAACCGAAGGTCATAACCCTGAAGGCCTTTACCAAGTCGCTTTAAGTTCTATTAAAGAGAAATACCCAGAAGCTGTACTGATGACTGATGTAGCTATGGATCCTTATAGTTCGGATGGTCATGACGGTATCGTTAGAGATGGTGAAATCATTAATGACGAAACGTTAGAAGTATTGGGTAAGATGGCATTGGCACAAGCAAAAGCGGGTGCTGATATTATTGGCCCTTCTGATATGATGGACGGTAGAATCGGTTACATCAGAGAAGTCTTAGACGATAATGGATATACTGATGTTTCCATTATGTCTTATTCAGCTAAGTATGCTTCGGCTTTCTATGGCCCATTCCGTGATGCACTAGATTCTGCACCAAAGTTTGGTGATAAGAAAACATATCAAATGGACCCTGCTAATGTAAAAGAAGCATTAATTGAGGCAGAGTTAGATTTTGTTGAAGGAGCAGATTTCTTAATGGTTAAACCTGCTTTATCCTACTTAGATGTTATCAAGACATTATCAGAGAATTTTGATATTCCAATTACAGCATATAATGTTTCTGGAGAATATGCAATGTTAAAAGCAGCAGCTCAGAACGGATGGTTGGAAAATGACAAGACCATGATGGAAATGTTATTGAGTATCAAACGAGCAGGGGCATCTGCGATCTTAACTTATTTCGCAAAAGAAGCAGCTGTACTTTTAAAAAAATAGAAATAGGTAGTTAGTGGTTATGAAATACTAATCGCTAACTACTAACTAAAACCAAATTCATGAAATTCTATATCTCCCCTTCACCTTCCCACCCTTATTTTTTAGACTTCAAGATCTCATTCGTCTGTACAACTGATGATACATTGGTAAAGCTTCCATTATGGAGACCTGGTCGTTATCAAGTGCAGACCTTCGCAAAAAATATTCGAAACATCGGGGCAGAAAGTAATGGCAAGGCATTTGAAGTACGAAATGTTAGTAGAAATACTTGGAGTGTACTTGGAAGCCAGGAAGGAGATGAGATAATACTTCACTATGAATACTATGCTCGCCATCAAGATGCTGGAGGCACTTGGGTAAGTAATGATTTTTGGTTAATAAATGGAATAAGTTGTGGTATGCTCCCTGAGGGACTTGACCAGGAAGAAATTGATGTTATTATTGACTTTCCATTAAATTTTGAAGTAGCAACTGCAGCGGTAAAAAAAGCCGATAGTTACCATTTTTCTAATTTTGAAGAATGGACTGAAACTCCTTTTATGGCAGGGTCAAAAATGCACCATCAATCTTTTGTGATGGAAGATTCAATGTTTCATATTTGGTTACATGGAAATATTCAACCAGACTGGACACAAATTGTTACCGACTTCAAGAAATTCACTCGAAAACAATTAGATATCTTTGGTGGTTTCCCTCATTCAGAGTTTCATTATTTATGCCTAATTCCATCATTTAGACATTATCATGGAGTAGAACATCCAACAAGTACTGTGATCACTTTGGGACCCGCTGTAGATTTTAATGATACAACTTTCTATGAAAATCTTTTAGGGATTTCCTCTCATGAGTTGTTCCATGTATGGAATATCAAAGGTATTCGTCCAAAAGAACTAAAACCGTACCCTTTATTTGAAGAAGTTTATTTTGATACTGGTTATGTAGCAGAAGGTGTTACGACCTATTTTGGCGATGAAATACTCTATCGTTCAGGAGCATACTCTAAAGAGCAATATAAAAATGAATTGAATAAGCTACTTACAAGGCATTTCGAAAATCAAGGACGTTATGCTTTATCAGTAGCAGATTCATCTTTAGAATTATGGACTGATGGTTATGAAAAAGGAATTCCTGCTCGAAAGACAAGTATTTATGTAAAAGGAGCTGTTGCCGCATTAATTCTTGATAGTATGATCAAAACAAAATTTGATGATCAGAAATCATTAGATGATGTAATGAAATTAATGTGGGAGCGTTTTGGTGAGAATTCTTTGGGTTATACATCAGAAGATTACAAAACCATTTCAGAAGAAGTTTTTGAAGCATCTCTAGACGAATATTTTAATAATGTAATCTTTGGAACGGATCTTTTAGAAGATAAAGTACAAGAAGCTTTACATCATCTTGGGTGGGAAACAGAAGTCAATTTCCCAAAAGAAGCACTTGCTAAATATTATGGTTTAAAAGTAGATACTAAAGGTATTATTGTAGATACTGCAGCTAGAAAAACAAGCCAGGATCTTGTGGAAGGAGATAAGATTATTTCAATAAATGATATTGTTGGCTCTGTAGATAGTTACCAAAAGATGGCGTCACAAAATGACGTATTAAAAGTTATTTACGAAAGAGATAGCCAAATCTTTGCAAAAGAGTTATATAAAAAGAAAGAGTTGTACTTTGCTAAGATTAATGTAACCTAAGTGAACTGAATAGTGTAATTAATAATCAATAAGTTTAAACAGAGGTACAAACTTGTTATCTTTACGTTTGGATAAACTAATTTTTTTAAATAAGATTTTTAGGTCATCTCTTTTTTCTAATTAGGGTTATTGATATGAAAAAACTATTATTACCATTTTTATTGCTCGGCTTTTCAACTACTTTATTCGCTCAAGAGAAAAACGCCGTAGAACTATTTTTTAAGAATGCTGAAAAATTTAGAATGGCAAAGGATTATTTACGAGCAATCGTTGAATATGAACAAGCTATAGCCATTGCAGATACATCAGCAAAAGTACATTATTGGAAAGGCGTTTGTAACCTATTGGTACAAGACAGTGCAAAAGCTGTTGACGATTGGGATAGAGCATTAGCACTAAATAAAAGCTATATGCCAGCATATTCAGCCATTTCAAAAGTATATCAAGGGAGTAAAGATTACGATAAATACAAAGCGAATGTAAATGCTTGGTTGACGGAAGAAAAAGATCCATTTAAGCAAGTGAATTTATGCTTAGAAACGGCTAATTTCTTTACAGCTGAAGAGATGTATGCAGATGCTCATGTGTATACTAAAGAAGGGTTGAAAATCTCTCCAAATAATGTAGAAATCCTTTACTTAGATGCTAAAACATCAAATAAGATAGGGAAACATCACGAAGCCATCAAAGTAATTGATCAGATACTGACTCAGTTTTCTGAAAATGCTCCAAAGCCTCAGGTAGCAAAATACTATTATGAAAAAGGTATCGCACTGTATGCTTTAGAAGATTACGACAAAGCGATGCCTGTATTAGAATTTGCCAATGTTGGTCCTTATAAGCCATTAGTAACAAAGCTAAAACCAGATTACTATTTTGCTGTAGCTAGTGCTTATGAAGATATCTATGAGTTTAGCAAAGCAAAATCATTGCTAGATAAGGCAATGAAAATTGATAAAAAATATATCAAAGCAAATATTTTACTAGCTGATATTATTGTTAAAGAAGAACACCATCATAAAGGGATCCACCTTTTTGAATTAGGGTTAAAAGACTATGTAGGAAATGAAAAAATTTACCTTAAAGCCTATATTGAGTTTATTGATATCCTTTTATGCTCTAAGAAATATGATGAAGCATTAAAATACGCTAACGAATGTTTGAAGAACTTTAAAGGAGTAAGAGAAGTAATGTTCCATAAGGTAGTAGCATTACATAAATTAAGTAGGAGAGAAGAGGCAATTGAAGTTGGGTTAGATTTGATGTCAGATTCAAATATCACACCTCAAGAATTTGTAAAATATTCTCTTTTAATGGGACATGTTTATGGAATAGAAAATCCAATAAAATGTAAGCAGTCTCTTCAAGATGCTAGAAAAGGACCATACTACCCTGTAGCATCTTATTCACTAGAATATTACGCTAAGGTACAAAATGATAATGCGCTTTAAGCAATACTAAGATATATACAAGAATAGGGGATATCTCAATACACTGAGGTATTCCTTTTTGTTACAAATAAAAGGGGAAAGTGTACTTTACTCAGAGTGTAATATGAAAAGAATAAAAAAACACCCCGCACATTTCTTGCGAGGTGAAATAACGTTTTGAATTAGATCTTAGAACTCTTTCATTCTAATAAGACCCGATATAAGAAAATGTGTGATAAATAGTTTTCGCATTATTAATCATCCATCTTCATTAGAGCTAGTTTTCAGTTAGTTATTTTTTAATAGTTAGTAAACTTATGATTCGTTAAGCACAAGTATCTTACAGATGGAAAATAATTGCGTTTAATTATAATGTAATGTTAATAACTTTAAATATTGATTCAAAGTGTATTGTGAAATAAATGGATGTTGGCGTATAAATTTAGATGATTGATAAAATGAAGGGGTTTAATTGTGAAATTTGTAATGGTTTTTCTTAAAATGTAAATGGTAATAGTTGTTCGTAGCTTTTTGAAATTAGAAACTTAAAGAAGTGAAGTTAAGGTCGGTGATATATTTCAATACCATTATTCTTTATATGCTTTATTAATTTCTCGTTGTCTAGTTGTTTGAGATCTATTAGATCAATTAAATAGGGAATGTTTGTTTTTTCTTCGATATGTTCTTTTACTTTAAAAATAAGTGAGGAATCAAAGTCTCCATGGATGCATATATCTATATCTGAGCCTTTTCGAAAATTACCCAAAGCTCTGGATCCAAAAATAGATGCTTTATCTAGATCTTTATACAATCTAAATGTTTCTATTAACTGAGAAAAAGATTTGTCTCCTATTCCAAATTGATTAGTTATTAGCATTATTCAAAAATTCAATAAGTTTCGAGATTTCATTAAAATAAGAATTTACAACAGCATTAGTAGCTTTATGGAATAATTCCTCATTATAAGTATGTGATAATAAATTCCTATTATTTAGCATTTCTAACCATATTTCACCATCATCAATAATTTCATAATGAAAAGATTGCCTAATGACTTCTTTTGGTGTATTCGCAATTACACTTTCACTTTTTAGATAATCTTTTAAATACTTCCATTATAATTCAAGAGTGTATTCAAGCCTTTGGGCTAATCCCTCTTAGATAGATCATCTAATTCAGGAAATCTATTTATTGCAGAATGAAGTTGATTATATGCTTTAAGAAGATTTTGAAAACGTTGTTTCCAGCGAATATCATCTTCCATAATTTATATTGTAAACTTTAATTTAAAAAGAAGCTATATATTATTGAATAATATATAGCTTCTTTTTAAATAAATATTTTTTATTTACTATCCGATTTTTTCAACTTTAAATTGACTCTTCTCCATCGCTCTTTTCTTTTCTCTAAGTTTAAGTAATTTTCCTTCTTTATGATGTTTGAAATAATTGACTCTAAGTTTAAGAGCTAATGGAACAAAATATAATGATGTTATAATAACACAAAGTAGTAATAGGTCATTAACATATAAATTAGCAACCAATGTCGTTGTGAGGAACAATATTGATGCAAAAATAATTATTGCACTTGAAGCTGCATGTGATAAACCTGTTCTAATTAGGATATGATGTATATGTTTTTTATCAGGTGAGAAAGGTGATCTGCCTTCAAATACTCTAATTGTAAAAATTCTTAGAGTATCAATAAAGGGGTAAATAAATAAAGCAATAGCTACGCTGATAGGATCTTGTATCTTGTAAATATTTGAAGTGGCTAATTGATGGTCAACATTGATAAATAAGATGAGAGAAACAGAAATGAAGAAACCTAGTAATAAAGCTCCTGTGTCTCCCATGAAGATACTAGCCTTACCCCAATTGTAATATAAGAATCCAATACAACCACCAAACATCGATATCATTAACACAGCTAAAGAATGTTCACCAATTAAATAAAACCATCCTCCAAGACATAATGATATTAAAGCTGCAATACCTCCAGATAAACCATTAATACCATCGATTAAGTTAAAAGCATTGGTCAATGCTATAATCACAAAAATTGAAAAGGCATAACTCAACCATTGAGGAAAGTATATTTGTGGAACTAGAGTGTATAATGAGTCTATATGTATATCACCTAATACAACAACTACTGTAGATGCCATAATTTGTATATATAACTTATTCTTTGGACTCATCTCTAACATATCATCTCTAACACCCATAAAGAAAATAAGAATGATACCAAAGAACATGTACCTGAGTTCTGAAGCAACTTGGGCTGGCATCCAAAGACAACAACTTAATATAAATGCAAGAAAAATACCTACTCCACCCATAGCTGGTATAAGTTCAGTATGAACCTTTCTACCACCTATATCATCAAAAACATTTCTTTTAGAAATAACTTTTCTGACTTCAGGAACAGCAATTAATGCAATAGTAAGTGAGGTTAAAAATGCTAATAAAATTCGAAGCATAATAATTTAAGTTGTTTGTTTAATGAGAACAAGCATCAAGCCAAAATATCAATATTTATTGAAAAAGAATCTTAAGGCAAAGATAGTTATTTGACAGTAAGTATTTGTCATTAATAAAAAATAAAGCACTTAATTTTTATTAAGTGCTTTATTTTTTAGCGTTCAGCAAGAACATCTACGTTTTTGATAAAGTCTTGATAGGTAAGTGATATTCCTTCTTTTAATTCTACTTTATGTTTCCAACCCGCTTGATGTAATTTAGAAACATCCATTAGCTTTCTTGGTGTACCATCGGGTTTAGAAGAGTCCCACACTAATTCACCTTCAAATCCGACAACTTCCTTTATAGTTTCAGCTAATTCTTTAATACTTAAATCTACACCTGTTCCTACATTTACAAATTGTTTTCCATCATAGTTTTGCATCAAGTAAAAACATGCTTCAGCTAGATCGTCTACAAACATAAATTCTCTTAAGGGAGACCCTGATCCCCATACTTCTACAGTGGGAGCATTATTTACTTTTGCTTCATGAAACTTCCTTAAAAGGGCTGGTAAAACATGAGAGTTTTTAGGGTGATAGTTATCATTATAACCATACAAGTTTGTAGGCATTGCTGAAATAAAGTTACAGCCATATTGATCTCTATAGGCTTCACACATTTTTATGCCAGAGATCTTTGCTATTGCATACGGTTCATTAGTAGGTTCTAATGTGTCAGTAAGTAAATATTCTTCTTTTAATGGTTGAGGAGCCATTTTAGGATAGATACATGACGAACCTAAAAACATTAACTTCTTTACTTTATGAACATAACTCTGATGGATTACATTATTCTGAATCATCAGGTTTTCATAAAGGAATTGTCCTCTATAAACATTATTAGCAAGTATACCACCTACTTTAGCGGCTGCTAAAAAAACATAATCAGGCTTTTCTCGCTCAAAAAATGATGCGACAGCTTGCTGGTCAGTAAGGTTTAATTCTGAGGATGTTTTTGTGACAATATTAGAAAACCCTTCTTTATTTAATTTTCTAACAATTGCAGAACCTACCATTCCTCTATGGCCAGCTACATATATTTTTGAATTCTTTTCCATGATGTTTTTGCTCCTTTAAACGTTTTAATCATCAAAAGCCCACGAAATAATCCATGAGCTTTTGATGATAACATAAATATAGTGATATTTTATTCGTATTGATTTAAAATATCATGTCCACCTTCCTTCAAGTATTTATCCTTCTTAAATAACTTAAGATCAGATTGCATCATATCTTTCACTAATCCGTCTAAATCAAACTCTAATTCCCAACCTAATCTTTCTTTAGATTTAGTTGGATCACCAATCAATAGATCTACTTCAGTAGGACGGAAGTATTGAGGGTCAACCTTTAATACAACTTGTCCAACTTCAACTTGATATTCAGGGTTGCTACAAGACTTAATTTTTGCAATTTCATTAACACCTTCACCTTCGAATTCTAATTCAATTCCTACTTCAGCAAAAGACATTTTTACAAAGTCACGAATTGTAGTGGTTACACCAGTGGCAATAACAAAGTCTTCAGCTTCATCCTGTTGTAAGATTAACCACATTGCTTTAACATAATCCTTTGCATGTCCCCAATCTCTTTTAGAGTTTAAGTTACCAAGATAAAGAGTATCTTGAAGCCCTAAAGCAATTTTAGAAACGGCTCTAGTAATTTTACGCGTAACAAAAGTTTCTCCACGTATAGGAGACTCATGGTTGAATAAAATACCATTGCAAGCATACATATTATAAGCTTCACGGTAATTTACTGTTAT
Source organism: Flammeovirga agarivorans (assembly GCF_012641475.1). NCBI lineage: Bacteria > Pseudomonadati > Bacteroidota > Cytophagia > Cytophagales > Flammeovirgaceae > Flammeovirga > Flammeovirga agarivorans. The sequence continues at coordinate 1,155,033 of NZ_JABAIL010000001.1, forward strand.
CCAATAACCATACATCTTGGCAACAGCGTATGGGGAACGAGGGTAAAAAGGAGTTGTTTCTTTTTGAGGTACCTCTTGTACCATACCGTATAGTTCAGAAGTTGAAGCTTGGTAGATCCTTGTTTTTTCAGTTAAACCTAATAATCTAACAGCTTCCAAAATCCTAAGAGTTCCTAATCCATCAACATTACCAACATATTCAGGAGTGTCAAAACTTACACGCACATGAGACATTGCTCCTAAGTTGTAAATTTCATCAGGCTGAACCTCTTGGATGATACGCGTTAAGTTCATTGAATCAGTAAGATCACCATAATGAAGTTTAAGTCTTACATTGGTCTCATGAGGATCTTGATATAAATGGTCAATTCTATCTGTATTGAACAAAGAAGAACGACGTTTAATACCGTGTACTTCATAACCTTTTTCCAGTAAGAGTTCTGTTAAATATGCACCATCTTGACCAGTGATACCTGTAATTAATGCTTTTTTCACTTTGTTTAAAATTTATGATTTAAAAAAACTGAGTAACTTTTGATAGATTTTTTAATATAAGAGTTGATAGACCTCCTACATTATTATTGTTTAAGGCCCAATAATCTTCTTTTAATTTTTTCCAAATAGCCTTAATGTTTTGATTACTTGCTCCTCCAATTCTCATTTTTACCATTGTAACAGGCATATAAGATGATGATACCTTGTATTTACCAAAATATCGGAGAATTAACTCATAATCTGCTGCTATTCTTAAGTTAGTATTATAGAGACCATATTTTTTATAACACTCATTTTTTAAATACAATGTTGGATGTGGTGGCATCCACCCTTTGCTTAACTTGCTAAAGGTGAAATCAGAGCTTACCCAATTCCTAATTATTTTATAGGGGTTATCTGCATTTACATAATGTAAATCTCCATATACTGCGTCTACTTTATTTCTTTTAAAAGTTTCAACTAACTGGCTAATAACATAAGTTGATGCGAAAAAGTCATCAGAATGCATAAACCCTACTACATCACCAGTAGCATGTTTAATTCCTTTATTTAGAGCATCATAAATCCCTTTGTCAGGCTCTGAAATAAATGTGTCAATTCTTTTTCCATATGACGATACCATTTCAATAGTGCCATCTGTCGAACCTCCATCAACAATAATATATTCGATATTTGAGTAATCCTGAGATAACACAGAATTGATTGTTTGTTGGAGTGTTTCTTTATTATTATATGAAGCTGTTATTATAGAAACTTTCATAAAAAAAAGATTTATTCTGTAAGTTGAGTTTCAACTTTTTCTTTAAAATATTCTAAAGTTCTTTTAAGTCCTTCTTCCCGTCCTACTCTAGGCTCCCAATTTAAAATTTCTTTAGCTCTGGTAATATCAGGACGACGTTGTTTAGGATCATCTTTAGGTAAGTCTTGATAAATAACTTTACTTCCCGAATTGGTAAGTGAAACAATTTCTTCGGCAAATTCTTTTATGGTAATTTCTTGTGGATTACCAATGTTAACTGGTTGATGTTCATTAGATAAAGTGAGTTTGAAAATACCATTTACTAAGTCATCGACATAACAGAAAGATCTTGTTTGTGAGCCATCACCGAAAACGGTTATATCCTCACCTCTAAGTGCCTGTGACATAAATGCTGGTAATGCTCTACCATCATTTAATCGCATTCGAGGACCGTATGTATTGAAAATTCTTACCATACCTGTATTTACGCCGTGGAAGGTATGATACCCCATTGTAATGGCTTCTTGAAAACGTTTTGCTTCATCATATACACCTCTTGGCCCAATTGGGTTTACATTACCCCAATAACTTTCAGGTTGAGGGTGTACATTTGGATCACCGTATACTTCAGAAGTAGAAGCAATAATAAACCTTGCATTTTTTACTCTTGCTAAACCTAATAGGTTATATGGTGCCAATGAACCCACTTTAAGAGTTTGTATTGGCATTTCCAAATAGTCTATTGGGGAGGCAGGAGAGGCAAAATGTAATATATAATCAAGGTCTCCAGAAACGTGAACAAATTTTGTGACATCATGATGAACGAATTCAAAGTTCTTATTTCCAAAAAAGTGTGAGATATTTTCTTCGCTACCTGTTAAGAAGTTATCCATGCCGATAACATAGTAACCTTCTGATAGGAATTTATCACATAAATGAGATCCTAAGAAGCCTGCAGCTCCTGTGATTAATACTCTTTTCATTATTGATTTATTAAACGTTTCCTGATTTTTACTGCAGGATTTCCTTGATATATACTATATTTCTCTAAGTCTTTATTTGCTACAGAATTTACAGCTAAAATAGAATGACTTCTGAGAGTAACACCTGGGCATACTACCGATTTGGCTCCTACCCATGTACCTTCTTCTAATGAAATAGGACCTATGATGAGGTCAAAAGTAGATCTTTTATAGTTATGATTTCCACAAAGTAATAATGCACCTTGAGAAATACATACATTATCTTTAATAACTACTTCAGCAAGGTTGTCAATCCAAACATTTTCTCCAATCCATACGTCATTACCAATCGTTAACTTCCATGGGAATTTAATATTTACTGATGGCTTAATCATTACCCCATTACCTATTTGAGCACCAAAAAGACGTAAGATTATGACTTTAATACTAGAAATTGGGTTGTATGAGTTTTTTAGAAAGAGTAAATTACAGAAATACCACAAAACTTCAATAAACTTATTCTTCCCCCTGTGAAAATTTGAATTTTTATAGTTTTTTAATTGAACTTTTACTGACATATTTTTAGTTAAAAAGGTCTAAATATTTTTCTCTAAAATGAGCTGATTCGATGAAATTACAAGCTAATGTTCTTGCACTTTCTTTCCGTGTCAGCCATTGTTTATTTGTTTCGTGTGCTAATTTTAAAAGAGTATTTTCCCATATTGAAGTTTCGAGATCCAATGTATAACCGGCATTACCTAAATTTTGCCATGGGGTGTTTTTACTTATGCAAATTGGAATACCGTTACTCAGAGCTTCAAATATAGCATGACCAAAATTTTCACCAAAAGTAGGTAGTATAAAAAGATCATAAGATTGTAATTTTAGATCAACTTCCTGGGGAGTTATGCTACCTTTAAAATTAACTTTAATATTGGTAGGAAGATTAGAAATTGCTCTTTTTAGTTCATAATAATATTCACTTTCTTTAATTGGCCCGAATATATCATAAGTAATATTTAATTTTAAATTTTTTAAACTATTGATAATAAGAATATGATTTTTTTTTCTAGCGATAAGACTAATAGTGATAAGTTTTAACCTATCATTTTCCTTTTTATTACTTGTAAGTTTGTTGCTTAGCCTAGGAATATTTGATATAATATCGACCTTTTTACCATTTCCTATATATTTTTCTATGTCTTCCTTTTCAACTTTATCAGTAGCATGCCAAGAAATATTTTTCTTTTTAAAAAAAGGTCGTAAAATTGCCAAGTATAGTTTTTTTTTAGTGCTTTTTAGAGCTAAGGCACCTTTTTGTAACATTCCTCTAGGAGCAACAATTACTTTTTTCTTTAAAAATATAGCAGCCATTAAGGGATAAATAGTATATACAAGAGAAAATATTCCTTGAATGTATATAATATCAGCTGAGCTTTTTTTAATTAAATTATAAATTATTTTATATTGTTGAAAGTTTTTATCAGCATAAAACACTCTGCTTTTATGTTCAAATTCTACCCATTGGTTTTTTTTTATATTTAATTTTTTTCCATCAAGGTCATAGCAAGTGGTATAAATAAAAAAATCAACATCATTTTCTAATAACTGTACTAAGTTACTACATGATTGTATTGGTCCACCTGCTTTAAAAGCAGGTGAAAAAAAATCATAAGAAAGAAATACTTTAGGTTTATACATTTTCTATTTCTTTATATAGGTTTTCATATTGTTTTGCAATGGCATGTATATCATATCTTAAGACATTTTCTTTTCCTTTAATGATAAGTTCTTCTTGCAGTATAGGAGATTCAATTATTCTAATAATGCATTCTCTGATATTCTTAATAGAATATGGGTTAACCAATAAAGCACTTTCTCCTGCAATATCTTTCATTGGAGATAAATTACTTGTTAAAACAGGGATACCAATAGCTTGTGCTTCTAATATTGGCATACCAAAGCCTTCATATATAGAGGGGAAACATAATAGATCAGACTTACTATATATTTCTAATACTTCCTTATAATTTAAATTTTGATAATTTGTATAATTTAATTTTAAGTCCTTCGCAAGTGTCTTCTGCTCTTTGGATAAGTTCCCAATAATATTCAATTTTAGATCTAAGGATTTTAAGCTGTTAAAAATTCGTGTCAAATTCTTATTTGTCTTTGTTCCAATAATTAAAACCGTGAACTTGACATTTTGTTGTTTTTTTATTTGACTTAAATATCTGAAGTTTATAGGATTAGGAATAATAGTGATTTTCTTTTTTGCCCATGGGGCAATTTTTAGAACCTCTTTTTTTGTGAAATTTGAAATTACTGTAATTTTTTTTGCAAATAATATAGGTAGCCAAAACCAGAATAATTTTTTTATAGAGTATGAAATAAAATTACCTTGAAGAATAGATTTAACATCATGTATTGTTAAAATAGTTTTTGAGCCTAAAAAAGGGACAATATAATGTACATCGCCAGTTACATGATTTAGTTTATTGAAATATTTAATGCAAAATAAACAATTTAAATAAATTTCTTTCATTGAAGCTTTGCTGTAAGGAAGTTCAATTTTTATCGAATTATAATTTGTTAATTTTTTTGATATGCTCTTGAAAAGCTCTTCAATACTATAAGCATACTTTCGTTTTTTTCTATAAAATAGATTGACTTTCATTTATTTAATTGTTGTTTGAATCTTAATTAACAAATATACCACAAATAATGATTTTAATAAGTGGTTTAATACAACAACTAATTCAGTTTCTGCTTTTATTACTTGTAGAAAAATTAAAGGTAGAAAAAAGAGTAATATTTGTTTTTTAAATATAGAATAATAGAGTCTATTCCATATCAATGAGAGAAAATATCCCCATATTATCATACAAATGAGTGATCCAATTTTACCGAAATTAGCATAAAACTCCCCAATGATACTTAATCCCATTGATGTGCCTTTTCCTAAAGATAAGCCAGTGTATTTGATGAAATTTTCTTGCCCTCCTGCTTTTTTTTTATTTGGATTTATGAACCTAGGTAAGATAGCTGAGGAAATAGCATTTGTAATTGTTTCCCCTTCAGCAAAAGGAGTGTTTTGAGGAACATTTTTCATAATTGATGAAATAATCCACCCTTGATTTAACCTAATATTTAGGTTGTTTAAATTTTCTTTATCTTGATAATAACTTACATCATTAGTGTATAAAATTTGAAGAAAAAGTTCTATTTTATTACCAGAATAGTTGTTCCAAACAAAACTTCTATATGTTGATTTAATAAACTGTATAGAAATTATAGAAATTATTCCAAAGGTAATAAGGAGTGTCTTGATTTTGAAATTAGTATTATGATAAATACACCAATACATAAAAATGAATACAGCCCATATAATTAAATCATGAAACAGAGCAGTTGTTAATGCATGGGAGATTAAGTAAAAAATTATACCAATAAAAATGTATTTATCTCGAACTTTTTTTGAAGAAATTAAAATTATTGCAGAAATAAATTTTGTTTGTGATGTTAAAAAGAGGAAAAAATATAAGCTAGGAGGAGATATAATTTTAAGTAAATCAGAGATTATTCCAATTAATAGAAGTCTATAGGCATAATTTAAATATGAGGTAGGATTTATCGTAATACTAATTTTTTTTCGATTATATAATAGTATTGTTGTAAAGATAATTACACAAGGGACAACAAAAGACATATAGGTAGTTTCATCTACATACATGTAGTACTTATAATGGCTTATGTTTGAGTTATAGCTGTTATAAGGACCAATAATCCATTGTAGACACATTAATAAACAAAGCAATTCTAGTATTGGAATAGATTTACCCAATTCATCTATGAATTTCCAAATAATATAAAGAGTAAATATTATGCCGATATATGTCCAAAATGTCATTTATTTTATCTGATTTTTTCGTTTTTGAAAAGGGAATTATTTTTAATGTGAGGTGATTCTTGTTAATACATTTTTATATATTTCTTCACAATTAAAAACTGTATGTTCTTCGTGTTTTATTTTAGAAATATTTTTTATAATACTATTATTTATTGTTTTGAAGTCAATTGAAATAATTCTAGGTAAACTATCTTTTTTATAATAATCAATGCCTTTTATTTCTTTCGAGTACCATACTTCTAAACCACTTGCTATGTATTCGAATAGCTTATTAGGTGCATTGTAAATATAGTTTGGTACATGCCCTTTGTATAAAATTATTCCTATATTGTAATTAGATAATACTTTATTTAGATTTTGATATGGAATAGCTTCAAATATTCTTATTTTATTATTAATTAAATGAGTTGGGAAATTATCAGATGTCATTAAATAACAATCAAAGATATATTCAACATCTAAATTGTTTAGAAAATCAATAAATTCAACAATATATGAAGTCTTAGGCTCTAGATTATATCCAACATAAATAAATTTCAATGTTTTTGTATTTATCTGTTTTTTTGAAGTCCAGTTTTTAGGAGGGTAATTAGGTGATACTAAGATGTTATTACTAGTAATGTTGCTGTCTTTTTTAAATAATCTAGCTCTTTGTTCATTTGTTTGATAAATTGTGAAATATTTATTGTAACATAATGTTTCTATTTTGTGGAAAAATCTATTTAATAGCATACCCTTTCTATATTCAGGTAAACTAGTGTACTCATGGTAATGAACATTAATTTTTTTGTTATAAATAATACAATAAAGTATTGCAGAAAATGAACTAATAGTCTCATAATAAATGATATTATTTGGTTTTTTTTTATTTAATAAAAAAAAGGTTTTAAAATGGAAGTTTAAATAGGTTAAGAACCTGCTAAATTTATTTTTATTGATGTTGTTTTTGTATCTATAAATTGAAATTTTTTCGTTTTTATATTGAAATTTTTTTGAAGATGTATTTGTTATACAGATTACATTATGTTTACTTATTGTGTCTAGTAAATTTTGGATTGGTGGATACTCTTCTAATGGATAGAAGTGTATTATTGCTAGATCAGTCATATAATTTCATTAAAATAAGATTCTAATATATTTATTCTATCAGAATATTTGTAATTCGAAGAAATAGATTTGTTGTAAGCATTTTGTTTTATTTTATATGCTTCTTCTTCAGATAAATTGATGATATGTTTTGCCTTACTTATTAAGTCATTATTGTCATTATAATAAAAACACTCAATGTTTTCTTCAAAAAAAGAGGTTTGTTCTTTTGAATAAGGATTTAACGAAATACAGCCAAAAGCAGGCATTTCAAAAGTTCTCATATTATGACTGTCTTTGTTTTGATTCCTGAAAATATTCAATTGAAATCTATATTTTTGAGCAGTAGATAAATATTCTTCATTATGAACTGCGGGGAAAATTTTGATAAATTTATTTTCCTTTATGTGTTTTATCCAATTATTACCATATAAATGCATCATAATTCCGTTATTTGTTAACTGTCTTATTATTTGAGCCCTATTATTATCAGGATTACCAATAAAACAACCAATCTTTTTATCATGATATACTTGATTGACTTTAGACCATTCATATCCAAAAGGAAGCCACTTACATTGTACATTAAATTTATTTATTAAATTTTTTTGTATTTCCTTTGAATAACTTAAATGTAAGTCATATAGTTTAATAGAGTTTAAAACATTTTTATTACCAAAACCCCTTGATTCATAAATATATGGATGATCGCCATTATAATTAACAATTTTAGCAGTTGTTTTATTTTTTAGATAACTTATTGTTGAAGGGTAAATTTCCATACCTTTGAATATCCAAATGATATCATAATCATTTAAAGCAATTTTCTTTAAGGCAACATTAATTTTATAATAAATATTACTTAGTTTTAATCTGAATAAGATTTTATTGAATATATTACGATAATAAAATTCGTTAAAAATATCATGTGATTCAAAAATTTTTATATTGTAACCTTTTTCTTTTAAAAGATTATAATAAAAATAATCTGTAGTATTATTTTTTTTGCTTCCAATAATAAGAATTTTCATAATTTATAAGTTAGCTAAAATGCTATCAATTTTATTTATTTGTTGAGACATACTGTTAGAGTGTGCATATTCAATTCTTTTATAAAAAAGGTTTTCATTATGAAAATCAGAATAATTATTTTTCAAATGATTAAAGAGATCTAACATTTCATTGTCATTTTTTTTTGTCATTAAAATTAAATTATTATTACGATATGTCTCTATATCTATACTAATTATAGGTTTTCCTGTATTAAGATATTCTATTAATTTATGGGAATTTGATCTATCTGATAAATGTGGGATATTCTTATAAGTTAAAAAAAAGAAGTCCATATTTTTAATGTCATTTGCTAATTCACTGCCCTTTTTTATTCCCTTCAGAATGACATTATTTAAAGTGCTTAATTTTTTGATAAAATGTATTGCGCCATTATCATTTTTACTGTAGGAAGGACCCCATAAATAAAAATCTACATCAGTATTTTGTGATACTAATTCAAGAAAAAGATCTCTATCAATAGCTTCTCTTATGAGATTGCCTACATACCCAACTTTAAAAGTTTCATCTCTGTTTTTCTCTTTGAAAGAATATTTTTTTGAAGAGTTGACAAAGTCATTTCCTAAGCCGTGATTAATAAAATATTTAGGTTTTTTAATTTTATTGAATGAAGATAATATTTTTTGTGAAACAGAAAATATTACATCAGCGGTATTTGCAACATTAATTTGTTCTTGTTCAGTGATTGGATCTACAGGATGAAAAATTTTTGTTTTACAATTAAATACATTTAAATCGTTAAAAATATTTGGATCAAAACACCATACTATATCTCCTTTTATTTTATAATTTTTAAGAATACTTTTGACTTTACTTTTAATAATTAGATTGAAAATGAATCTGCTTTTATATCTAAGTGTAGTAGGTATTATTAATTTGTAATCAATAATTCTAATTTTATTGTAAATAGAATTTGATATATTCTCTTTATTACTAGGTGGGTTTATAAAAATAACATTGTTATCTTTTGCTAATTGTATTGCATAATGATGTTTCGATACTTGTATTGAATTCCACTTTTGTGGTGATAATATAATTATAGTTTTGTTTTTTAAATAATTCATTTACAAATAGAAAAAGAATTTAGAGTATTAATAATGTGATCTAGTTCTTTAGTTTCTAGTTCAGGATATATTGGTATTGAAATAATTTCTTCAGTAACTTTTTTAGCAATTGGGAAATTATTTTCAATATTTTCATTTTTGTAAACATCTAAATACGGTAGCGGAAGAGGATATTGAATAGCTGATGAAATATTATTTTTTGCTAATTCTTCTTTTATCAAATTCCTTTCTTTATGTCTAATTACAAATAAATGGAAGACATGTCTGTGATTGTTATCTATGTTTGGTAATATAAATTGATTATTAATTTTCTTTTTATAGTATTTAGCGATTTTAATTCTTTCTTCGGTGTTACTTGCTAAATATTTCAATTTTGCAGATAAAATTGCAGCTTGAATCCCATCCATTCTACTATTTCTTCCAATTGTTATATGCTCATGTTTTTTGTCAAGTTGACCGTGCTGGGAAATCATTCTACATTTTAAAGCTAATTCTACACTATTAGTTATAATTCCCCCTGCATCACCATACGCACCTAGGTTCTTTCCAGGAAAGAAACTAAATGTACCGATATCTCCAAATGTTCCTACTTTTTTATTATTGATACTAGCATCATGAGCTTGAGCACAATCTTCAATAATTTTTAAGTTATATTTCCTTGCAATCAAAGATATTTGTTCCATTTTCGCTGGATGGCCATATAAATGAACAGGGATAATAGCTTTAGTATTTTCATTGACTTTCTCTATTATTAAACTGGGATCAATAGTAAAATAATCTTCTAAAATATCAACAAATATAGGTTTAGCACCTACGTTATTTACTGCTTCAGCGGTTGAAATCCAAGTAAGTGCAGGGACGATAACTTCATCACCTATACCTATATTTAAGGCTTTTAACGCAATTTCTAATGCGTCAGTACCATTTGCACAAGCAATACAATGATTTGTATTATGAAAATCAGAAAAATCTTGTTCAAATTGTTTGACATATTTATTCGAATTAGTTCCTATAAACGCTCTGTCATTAATGACACTTTGTATTGATTTATCAATGTCATTTTTAATGTTGTCGTATTGTTTTTTTAAATCTACAAATTCAATTTTGTTCATGTTATTTTAATTTAAATGCTGGATTACCAATGTATGTACCAGGTTGATCTATATTTTTAGTTACAACACTTCCTGCTCCAATAACAACATTGTCACAAACTGTTACAGGTAGAATAGTAGCGTTACTGCCAATTGATACGTTATTACCTATTTTTGTTTCCTTCCACTTTGATTTGTCGCCATTTGCAGGGTGCCCATCTTCAAATAAATCATTAATAAACATTACCCCATGGGCAATTACAGTATTTGAGCCTATTGTAACTAACTCACAAATAAATGTGTGCGATTGAATTTTACAATTACTGCCAATTGTTACATTTTTTTGAATTTCAACAAAAGGTCCTATAAAGGTGTTCTCTCCAATATTACAACCATATAGGTTTACTGGTTCAATGATATTTACATTTTTTCCAGTTTTAATATCATTAATACTAACTTTTTTTATGTTCATAGCTTGATAGCGTTATTGTAAAATTCTTCAATTATCTCAACAGTTTTCAGTCCCTCGAATCCAATTGTAGATATCTTACCGTTATTATTCAATACATCAATAATATTCTCATATACTTTATCATGGTTTGACATTGATCCTTTATATTCTCCATAAGAATTAGGAGGGTTGCCTTTTGGTAAATTCTTTATTGTAAAGCCATTAGAAAATTGTTGATACTCTAATTCATTTAGGTATTGCCCTCCAATTTTAACGGTGCCTTTTTCTCCAATGATAGTTAAGGAACCTTCCATATTTTTATTTGTGGTATTTACTGAATAATTTATAGTACCAATTGCTCCAGAATAGAATAGTAATGATATAACTCCACTATCTTCAAACTCAATTATATTATGGTGATTATAGTTTTTTGTAAATCCATATGTTTTTTTTACGTCACCAAACATCCAATACAATAAATCAATAAAATGACTAAATTGAGTATAAAGTGTGCCGCCATCAATACTTTTAGTTCCTTTCCAAGAATCTTTATAATAATTCTCGTTTCTGTTCCAAAAGCAACTAAGTTGTATTGAAAATATTTTTCCAAATACATCATTGTCAATTAATTTCTTTATTTCTGAAACTGGAGGATTATAACGATTCTGCTTAACTATGAATAATCTTTTATTTGACCGTTCTGAGGCTTTTATCATTTCACCACAATCATTTAAGTTAATTGCCATTGGCTTTTCACAGAGCACATGATATCCAGCATTTAATGATTTGATAGTATGTTCTGCATGTAAGCCATTAGGAGAACATATTGCTACAACATCTATATTGTTATTATTTGTTAATAACTCTTCGATGCTATTGAAAGATTTACAATTATATTTCTCAGCCAATGATCTAGATTTGTTCTCGTCAATGTCACAAACCCCCCATAATTCACCAACATTATTAATGTGTTCAGCATGTCTTTGTGCTATTCTGCCACAACCAATTATCGCAAAGTTTATTTTTTTATTTTTCATCTATCTAAAATATTTTCGTATTTTTTCAGTTTTTTTTAAAAATTCCATATACTTTTTTTTCAATGGAAGGTCGGATTTGAAATCGTTATGAGATCTAGGAGGAGTATTCATAATTGTTTCAAACTCAGAGTTACTTAAACCTAATTTTTTTAGAATATACTCTTTGTCATTTTCGAGTTCATTTGGAAGGTACAAAGGTTGTTCTAACTCTTTAATAGCATCTTCTCTAGTAATCTGACCAGAACAAATAAGCGTACTTAAATGAGCTTTTCTTTTATCAATTCCAAATTTTTCTGGTAGAATATAAGCTTGATAAAATTTAGTGAAAATAGATTCATAGTGTTTACCCCCGTAATCTCTCCAATTTAACTCATCTGATATTATTTTTTTTACTTCATCCTTTTGATAATCTACATAGTTTAAAATTGAAAAAGGGTTCAATTTTAAGAAAGAGTTGTAATAAATGTACTTGAATATGTTAAAGGTAGGGTAAGTTTTCAATTTTACATTACCATATTTATTATGTATATCTTTAAGATTTAAAAAATCTAATTTATGATATAGCCATGATTTAGGCATGATAAATTCAGTTACGACATTTGTACCACTAATAACATGTGAAATGTTGTGCTCTTTCGCTAGTTTGTACATTGAACTAAAAATAGCATGGTCACTAACAACTTCAATATCAATAACTGATGCTTTTAGGTAAGATAGTTGAATATCTTTAAACTCGTTCCAATCTATAACAAGAGTATGTAAATCAATATCAAGTTTATTGACAATATTTTCAATATTTGATACTGCTAATTCAGAATTCCATCCATTATCTAGATGTACTGCTAGTGGTCTTAATCCTAATTTCTTTACTAAAAGTGCAACATATGTACTATCGACTCCTCCACTTAATCCGATTAAACAGTCGTATTTTTTTTTTATTCCATCTTTTTTAATTTGAGCAACTTTTTTTTCTAAATATTGACTTCTTAATGGTTCATCTAATAAAGTTTTATTTTTTTCTTTTTGGTATTCGAAATAATGATTAGATATACCATCCTTGTCAAATGATATCAATTCGTCAGTTGTGTCCATGACAGTTTTTGAACACATTTGATACTTTTTCTCAGAGGATTTTAAAACTTTTGGTTCTTGCATTTGTAGAGATTAAAGATTATAAGTGAAGATTTTATTAAGTTCTTCTTGCTGTGGATAATTTATTAAGATACCTTTTTTGTTACTTGTGTAAACAAATAAACTACCTGCTCCACAAGCAGAAGCACCATGTTTAATAGAGTTACACATGTCTTCTAATGATTTCGCACCTCCATTTACAACCAATGGAACTTCGCAGTTTTCTGCAATTTTTTTTATTAAATCTAAATCATATCCTTGATATGTACCTTCTCGGTCTATATTATTTAACAGAACTTCGCCAGCTCCTAATTCTTGAATATTTTTCAAGTGGCTTATAATGTCAATTTTCGATTTTTTTTTGCCGTTTTGATATCTTAGCATGTATTTATTAGACCAAAAACTTTTTTTTATATCAATGCTAACGACAACACTTTGTTCCCCGTAAATTTCAGCAATTTGAGAAATGATTTTTGGTTTTGTAAATGATGCTGAATTAATAACGATTTTTTCAATACCACAATTGAAAACTTTTTTAGCTTTATCTAAAGAATTTATGCCTCCTCCATATGAAATAGGCATAAATGCTTCTGATACTATTTCTTCAATTTTTTTATAATCAGGTTCTTTATTCTTTTCTGAAGCTTCGATATCTAAAATACTGAGTTCATCTACTTCTTTATTATTAAAAATTTTAACTGCATTTATTGGGTCGCCAATATAGTTTGGTTTACTATATTTAATAGTTTTTACCAGTCCACCATTTTTTAGTAATAGAATTGGAATTATACGTTTTCGGGTCATAATTGAATAAAATTTTTTATGATTTGCATACCATATTTGTGACTTTTTTCTGGGTGAAATTGTAAGCCAAATATATTTCCTTTTGAAATTGCACAAGGAAATTCATATCCATAGTATGCTTTAGCTAGTATATCAAGTTGATTATGGCATTGAAAATGATATGAATGAACAAAATAAAACCTAGAATTTATGTCAAGGTTTTTACTTATTGGGGTTTCTTTAATAAAGTTAGGAATTGACCAACCCATGTGAGGAATTTTGTGATTGCCTAATTTTGATTTTTTAAATTTAATAACTTCCATATTAATTAAACCCAATCCTTCAGTTGTGCCCTCTTCACTATTATTACCTAAAAGTTGTGCACCTAAACAAATGCCTAACAGGGGTGTATTATTATTTGCTTTATCTTTAATAATGTCAAACAGATTTAATTCATGTAGTTTTTTCACTCCATGATCAAAGGAACCAACACCAGGTAATATTAATTTACTTGCTTTCTTTATTTCATCAATATTCGAGCTTATGATACATTGTCCTCCAACTTTTTTTATAATATTTTGAATTGATTTAATATTTCCAGCATCGTAGTTTATTATTGTTATCATATTTTCCAATCTTTAAATTCTAAATTGGTAGTTTTTCTTAATTTATCTATGTCATTAACTAGAATTGATTTAATTCTAATAATTTCATTTTTATCTATCTCTCTTTTTTTCCAACCAATAAATATATAGTTCCTTAAGAAAGATGAATATTCAATTTTTTGGAATACTTTTTTTGGTAAGCCTTTTTTGATTAATTTATAAATTAAAGTTTGTTTAAATGATAAAGGGAAAACTTTTTTACCCTTATTATCATTGCTAATAAAGTTAAATGTATTTTCTTCTTTAATCTCATCAACTCCTAAAAAGTTGAATATTTTATTCATTGTATAAAGACGATTATTGTTTAATTCTTCAGTTGTTATTATTAAAAATTGATCTATAGAAAAGTATTTAAGATATTCTGTTAATTGCATATAATACATAGAAGTCTTCAAATAGTTTTCCGACTTAATATTATACTCGATTTCTTTTTTTGTTTCACCATAATAATTTTCACTAATTTGAGATTTATACCTTTCTATCGGATCCCTAAGTAAATAAATGAATTTCACATTTGGGATGTCATTTTTAATACGTTTTGGTATGTTTTGGTAATATTTATTATGACATTTACTATAGTTTTGAGAGCTTTCTCCCCTGACTTTGTAATCTGAATCAAATTGATTTAAATACCAGTCTTGAGTTTCTTTTTTGAATATAGCATCGGTGTAATAATCAATTTCTTTTTTTTGTGACATAAATATATCTGGGTGCAAAGATAAATAATTATGTAAACTAGTTGTTCCTGATTTCATTGCACCAATTACTATTAAATTTGGGAATTTCTTCATTTTTCTTTTTTATTATAACCTATATATTCGTATTCACTTTTATGAAAGATACACTCTTTTTTATTTAATTTTTTTAGTATTCTAGCGGGGTTGCCTCCTATTACTACAAATCCATTATCAAAGCTTTTAGTTACAATTGCACCAGCTGCAACAATTGTATAATCTCCTAATATTACACCCGGAAGGATAATTGCACCCATTCCTATCCAACAATATCTACCTATTTCAACGTTTTTAATAATATGTTCTCTGTTATCGTATAAACTATGATTTGCAGTGATGATTCCTACATTAGGAGCAATTTGAGTGTAGTCTCCTATGGTAATCTTTCCCATAGCTTGGATATAGTTACCAGGACTATAACCTGGAGAGGTTTCAATTCCACATTTAATATTTTCAGGTTTGTATACCTTGCTTGTTTGATGAATAGGCCAATTAGCATTTTGAGTTGTTTTTCTTACTTTTTGTTGATACCACATGTCAAAAGTAATGGGTGTTTGTGTGTTTTTAGTTTCGATTAGGAATTTAAATCTATTTAGAAAGGGTAAAAACCTTCTAAGTATAAAATTAGGAGTTAATTTTAGTATAATTATTTTGATTCGATTCATTTTGAAAAAGTATAAGATCTTAAAATATAAATAATATAAATAAAAGAAAAGTTTATAGAATAAATACTAATAATTGTGAAGTTGTCAAATCCTAATTCAAAACCTTGATGTAAAATAATTATATTCGATATCATTAAATATACATGTAAAACTAGATCTTCTTTTAACTTGTTTTTAATAAAATAAGAATAAGATAATGGTGAGACAATTAATTTCAATAGATACAAAGGAATTAGAATTTGAGCTAGATTACCAGCGTCTTTCCAAGTCTCACCAAAAAAGAATGAGAAAATAATTGGACCTTTAAACATTACAATTATTAATGGGAGTACTGATATTAAAAATAAACTTTTAAAAGTTTTTAAAAATATTAAATTAAAATTCCCTAAATTATTATAGTCAGAGATTGCTTTTTCTTTAAACACTTTTGCAATGTTATTTCCAATTAATTGAATCGGAATACCTAACATTCTTGTACATAGATTATAGACTCCTATAAATTCAGGTGTTGAATAAATGCTAAACATAAGGATCGGAGATTGACTTGTCAATCTATTCATTAGTTCAGATGGTACTCTCATTAGAGGGAAAGACTTATATTGTTTTATTTTTAATATGATAGTTTTTGGATTAAAATTTTTGATATCTAATTTCTTGATTATGTTACTATTTAAAACAAAAAATATGAATTGTATAAACTGGCTTAGAATTAATGCAGTAAAAAGGCCTCTTTCATTTTTGTATATATAATAAGAAATAAATGATATTATTGGGGTTGAAATACTTTGAATAATTGTTGCTTTAGAAATTACATTAAATTGTCTATTTCTATTAAGCCAAGTTGAAATTATCTCAGATTGACCATTTAAGAAATAAGTTAATGGCAATAAAAAATAATATTTTATTGCTATAGATTTGTAAAGGAGAATAATAATTATTACGAAATAAGTTACCGTTCCAATTAAATTTAAAAAAATATTAAGGTGAACAAGTTTAATACTTTCGTTATCATCTTTTTCTAGAATTATTGGTTGTAAATACTGAAAACTTGAAAAAAGATTTGTAATTGTACTGATTGCAATGAAAGATCCTAGAATTCCATAATTTTCCTTTGTATATAATCTGTAAAGTATTGGAGCTGATAAAACAGTGAATATTTGTGCTATTACAGAAGAACTGACTAAAGTTAGTGTGTTTTTTATGAAAGGATTTTCGTTGATGTTTTTTTTTATTTTTTTAATCATGATTTTAGAATCTAAATCTTGAATAAAAGTCTAATTTATCCCGATACTAAATACTTTAAAGCCTTCATTTTTCAATGCTTCTTTATCTAAGATATTTCTACCATCAAAAATATTCCCTGGTTTTAATACTGTAGAATGGATTTTTTTCCAATCATACGTTCTAAATTCATCCCATTCTGTTAAGATAGCAATAGCATGTGCATCCTGAGCTGCTTCGTATGGATCATTGACTACTTTAACTCTTTCTCTGATTTCTTCTGAAGAGTGTGTATTCAAGTATTCCAA